>JBJOHE010000354.1:0-10877 GCA_046047895.1 Planctomycetota bacterium
TCAACCACCCCGAGGAGATGACGATGGCCGCCAAGACCCCCTGGTTCGATGACGCGACGGAAGCGCCGCTGCTGGCCGAATACGCGAAGAAACTCGATTCCTTTTGCGATGCCGTGGCCGATGGCCGGGTCACCACCGGTGAGCTCGAAGCGCAGGAGAAGCGGCTCGTAGCCCTGATGAAGGAACTCGAGCCGCTGCTTTCGCCGGAAGCCCACGAGAAGGTGACTGAACTGCTCTGCGAGGTGACCGCCTACGACCTGATGCAGACGATGTATCTGGCGGGGCAGAGCCGCCCCAAGACCGCTTTTCGCGGATAAGCCGTTGGTCCTGCCGTAGGCGTTCCATCTCGTGTCCTTCTCCTTCTGATCCATGAGGCAACAGCAATGTCGGGACAGCCAAAAGGTTCTTTCTGGGTGGCCGTGTGGCTGGTGATTCTCAGCCTGGCCGCGTTTGCCGCCTGGAAGTGGGGCGCCTTCGACGGCATGGGGGGCAACCAGGCCGGCGGCGAGCGGCAGCTGGCTGGGGGCGGTGGCAACCGGCCGGCTGGTGGTGGAGGTGACGATTCGGCGGTCGCTGTGGAGACCCTCACCGAGGCTCCCGACGAGACGGTGCCCACGACCGTGCAGGAGTATTCCTTCAAGCCCTTCGACCGGCTGCCGCCCGTCACCGGGATCGCCGGCTACAAGCCGCTCGAAGACGACACCGTCCGCTTCGCCCTCAATGTCTGGGCAGGCTGGGCCCCGATCATCTACGCCAACGACGGCTTCAAGGCCGGCAAGGAGTGGAAGACCGCCGACGGGAAAGCCTTCAAACTGGAACTTGTGTTGATCGACAACCCCGTGACCATGCGGGACGCCTACGCGGCCGGAGAGGTGCATGTCGGCTGGGCCACGCTCGACATGGTCCCGCTCTTTCTCGAGGGCCTTGTCGACGCCCAGGGCAAGCCCAAGGACTCGCGGGCGATGCCTCGGATCTTCCAGCAGGTCGACTTCTCGAACGGCGGTGACGGGATCGTCGTTCGTGACGCGATCAAGACCGTCCGCGACCTCGCCGGCAAAAAGCTCGTGCTCGCCCAGAACTCGCCGAGCCAGTTCTTCGCGCTCAACATGCTCGTGGCTGGCGGCCTCCAGCCCGGCGACGTGGAGATGATCTACACCGACGATGCCTTCCAGGCGGCCGCGGCCTTCAATGCCAACAAGGATCTCGCCGGCTGCGTCTCCTGGGCGCCCGACATTTATAACCTGGAGAAGGCCAAGGGCAATCGGATGCTGGTCACCACCCAGACGGCCAACCGGCTGATCGCCGATGTCTGGTTCGCCCGGGCCGACTTCGCCAAGGATCATCCCGACAAGATCGAGGCGATCGTGCGGGGCATTTTCGACGCGATGGAGGAACTCAAGGCCGAAGGGGCGAAGGCGAAGGCGGCTGAACTGATGGCCGACGGCTACAACATCCCCGCCACCGACACCCTGGGAATGCTGGCTGACGCCCACTCCACCAACTGGGCCGAGAACTACCAGTTCTTCATCAACCGCAACAATCCCTCGAACTTCGAGCGGATCTGGAAGCAGGCCTACCGTCTCTACCGGAGCGTGGGCGCGATCTCCAACCCACCGGTGCCCTTTGATCAGGTGATGGACTTCTCCGTGATCCAGAAGCTGGGTCGGGAACCCAAGTATGCCGAGACGAAGGACGAATACGTCCGGACCATAGCTCCCAAGTCGCTCTCTGCGATCCGGGCCGAGAACGAGGAGATCCTCACGAACACGGTCGTGATCCACTTCTTCCCCAACAGCGCCGACCTGCGGAAGACGATCATCCGCAAACTCGATGGCAAGGAGGTGGAGGAACCCTACGACCCGACCGTCGATCTCGTGCTTGGCGAGGTGGCGGCCCTGGCCCAGCAATTCGGCAACGCCCGGATCGTGATCGAGGGCCACACTGATTCCTCGATGCGGGGGAAGGTGCCAGCCGATCTCGTCAAGGAGCTTTCTTTCGACCGTGCCGGGGCCGTCAAGGACGAACTGATCGCGAAGTTTGAGTTCGATCCCAATCGCTTCGCCGTGGATGGGCTGGGCTGGGAGCGACCCGCTGACGCGGATCGGCCCGACGAGCATGCCCTCAACCGCCGGGTCGAGATCAAGGTCTACTCCGCAGAGAAGGAGTGAGCCGTGTCGCAGCCGGAGCCGGCGGCCGCCGCGCTCGCCCCGCGGCCGCCCGCACGGCTACGGGGCGGGATCTCGCCCGAGGCGGCGTTCCTTTGGGGCGCGGCGGCAATTCTTTCGGTGCTGGCGGTCTGGTATCTGGTGACCGCGCCGCTCTTTTCGGTGCCGGTCGAAGGCGTGGCCGAGCAACCTGGCGAGCGGGAGTATGTGCCACTGGTGAGCCCCGTGATGCTGCCCGGGCCGGGAGCGGTGTTTGAGGCGGTGCCCCGGATCGTCTCCCAGCGGAAGCTCCTGGCCAACACGCTCGTCACGCTCCGGCGGGTGGTGCTCGGCTTTGGGCTGGCAGCGATCGTGGGCGTTCCAGCCGGGATCATCGCCGCCTGTTTTCCCGCAGTGCGAGCCTTCCTGTACCCGATCACGATCTTCGGCCGCAACATCCCCGTGGCAGCGCTGATCCCCTTGACGTTTTTCCTGTTCGGGATCGGTGAGTTTCAGAAGGTGATGTTTCTGTTCATCGCGAGCGTGGCCTTCGTGATCAGCGATGCCACCGCGGCGGTGCTCGAGGTGCCCGAGCGGTACGTCGACACGGCCCTCACGCTCGGCGCCTCCCGCTGGCAGATCATCGCCAAGGTGCTCGCACCGCTCGCCGCCCCGGCGATCTTCAACTCGCTGCGGCTCTTGTTTGGCCTGGCCTTCGGCTATGTGATGCTCGCCGAGTTGGTCAAGTTTGGCAGCGACTCTGGCGGTCTCGGCGACCTCATCAACGTCTCGCAGCGGCGGGGCGAGCGGGAGCCGATCCTTGTCGTGCTGATCATGATCCCGCTGCTCGCCTATGCGATCGACCGGGCTCTCTGGTGGCTGCAGTGCGATCTCTTTCCCTACCGGTATGGGGGCAAGGGCCGAATCAAGGGGCTCTGGCAGCGGCTGTTCCACGCCGCCACGCCCCGGGTGGAGTTTCGCCCATGAGCACCGACAGCCACCGGCATGATGGCGAAGGTCCGGCGGCGGTCGAATTCCGTGGCGTCACCAAGATCTACGCCGCTGGCACGCCCCGGGAATACGTGGCGATTCGCGATGTGAGCTTCCGGATTCCCGACCGGCCGCATCACGGCGAGATCTCGTCGTTCCTTGGGCCGAGCGGCTGCGGCAAGAGCACGGTACTCCGGCTCGTGGCGGGCCTCGAGCCCCAGCATCCGCCGACGGCGGGCAGCGTGACCGTGCTCGGCCGGGAGGTCGTCGGACCGGGCGCCGACCGCGGCATGGTGTTTCAGGACTATACGAGCTTCGACAACCGGACGGTGCTCGACAACGTGGTCTTCGGCCTCGAATGCCGCGGGGTGCCGCGGGCCAAACGGGAGGCCGAGGGTCGCGACTGGATCGAACGGGTGGGACTCGACCCGGTGCGTGACGCCCGGAAGTATCCCCACGAGCTCTCCGGCGGCATGCGGCAGCGGGTGGCGATCGCCCGCACGCTGATCCTCCGGCCGCGGGTGATCCTGATGGACGAGCCCTTCGGCGCCCTTGATCCGGCCACCCGGCTCGACATGCAGGACCTGCTCGTGAAACTCTGGCGGGAGGCAGAGGCGACGGTGCTGTTCGTGACCCACTCGGTCGAAGAGGCCGTCTACCTCGGCGACCGAGTCTTCCTGATGGCGACGACACCGGGCCGGATCGCGGAGGAACTCCGCCTGCCTGCCCCTACGGCTCCGGCCCGGGAAGCTCAGTCGGAGACCTGGTTCACCGAGCATGTGCACACGATCCACGAACGAATCGAGCGGATCGAGGCCCAGGCCAAGCCCCGGGAGTGACTGAATATGAGAAACGGTGCCTGGCACCAAATCTGGGCAAGCGAGGTAATCTCTGTTTCCCACATAACCCAGATTTGGTGCCTGGCACCATTTTTCTGAAGCCACGCGATGTTTGAACAAGCCGGACGCTACCTCAAGGCGGCGTTCACCTACCACTGGAATCTGCTCTACGTCGGCGCCGGAACGGCGGTGGCGCTGATCAGCGGACGCCCCGACGTGGTGTTGCCGTTGGTCGCGGCCGGCGAGGTCTTCTACCTGGCGACGATGTTCACCAACGATCGGTTTCGCGCCGCCGTCGATGCCCAGGATGCGAAGGCCCGACGGGAGAGCGAGACCGCCGACACCCGAGCTGCCTACGACCGCATCCGGGCGAGTCTGCCGAAGAACCTCCTGCGACGGTTTGACCAGCTCCGAACCCACTGCCTCAAGCTCGTCGAATTGGCTGGAAGCATGGGTGGCCCGAACGCCGGCGGTGGAGACCGCGGATCGGTTGAGTCGCTCGAGCGACTCCTCTGGGGCTACCTTCGGATGATCTGGAACGCCGCCAAGCTCTCCGAGTTTCTCGATCACACCGACGACCAGGCGATCCGCGAGCAGATCACCGACCTGGAGCGGAGGCTGGCCGAACTGCCGCTGGGTGACAACTCTGCCGCGCTGCGAGCCGCGCTCGAAGACAATCTCCGCACCAGCCGCGAGCGGCTTAAGAATATCGAGGAGGCCCGGCGGAAGCTGGAGGTGGTGGCGGCGGACATCGAGCGGTCGGAATCGAAGATCGCGGCCCTTGCCGAGGGAGCGGTGGCCCGCCGCGATGTGACCGATCTCGCCCAGCGGGTGGACGAGGTGGCCGAAGGCATGCGGCAGACCGACGAAACGATGCGGCAACTCCAGCTTCCACCGGCTCTGGAAGACTACGACGAGCCCCCCGCGCTGCTCCGCGAAGAGGCGTAGGCTCTTGCGGGCATTCGGCTCGTCGCTTGGTAGAGGCTGACGTGGCGTCAACTGTGGGGTCGGAGATGCCCGTATCCCCTCGCCGGACGTTCGCTTCGTCAGCCGGTTCGGGCCTGTGCTTCGCTGGTTGGTCGGGGGCTGAGGTGGCGTCAACTGTGGGGTCGGGGATGCCCGTATCCCGTCGCCGGACGTTCGCTTCGTCAGCCGGTTCGGGCCTGTGCTTCGCTGTTTGGTAGGGGGCTGAGGTGGCGTCAACTGTGGGGTCGGAGATGCCCGTATCTCCTCGCCGGACGTTCGCTTCGGGCATCCTTGCCCTCCGCTCACTCCGAGATAACTGCGCTTTCGCCCTCCGGGCTTCGCTTGTTCTCTAGGCCGGCTCGGGGACACGTGCATCCCCGACCTGGGTCGCGTTTTCAGAGCCAGAGACCGGCGTCCAGGCACGCAGCGAGGCGCAGCCTCGCGCAGCGTGCCCGCCCCCTCAACGCCCCACTCTCAGGCACGCAGCGAGGCGCAGCCTCGCGCAGCGTGCCATCCGCGCGGCCCCGCCTCGACGCGCATTCGCGCAGACAGGGCAGCCACCCCGCAGTGGCCGCACGCAATCGGCCGCCCGGAAGGCGGCCGGCCGAGCGGAGGCGAGGCTAGCTCGGCGGGGCCAGGGATGGCCCGCCGAGCGCTGAAGTCAGTCGAGCCAGTCCGCCTCGGCGAGCCGTTCGGGAGTGTAGGTCTCGGTGACGTAGCTGATGTCTTTCGAGATCAGAGCCTCGACTTCCAGCTTGAAGCCGTTGGAGAGCATGGTGGCGATCTCTTTCTGCCAGGCCTTCTTCTCCGCGAACCAGGGATAGGCGGCGATCTGCTTGGCCCGCTTGATGTCGGAATCGGCCAACGCGATCTGCACACTGGGGGAGAGCTTGCACCGGTCGTAGTCGCGGCTCCGAAGGCCGAGGAACTTGGCCTCTGGGATCGCCATCCGCTTCGACTCGTAGGCGAGGTTGATCGAGCCCTGCTTGAGCACCGAGTAGATGTAGTAGCCCCAGGGGTCGTTGTCGAGCAGGCAGTAGACCGGGAGTTTCAGTTCGTGGTGAAGGCGGTAGAGCATCCGGCGGACGCCCCGCGGGGGCTGTCCGCCGCCGTGGGTGAGGAGGCAGGAATGCTTTCGCCAGAACTTGTCCTCGTTGAACCGCCGCCAGACCGTGTCTTTTTCGACATGGAGGATGAACTTCGCGTCACACGACTTGAACTTGATGATGTCGGCCTCGACGATCGAGGGGATCGAGTAGCCGCCGGAGCCCATCCGGGAGCAGTCGATCTCATCGCCGGAGTCGATCAGCGTGATCGGGCCCACCATGCCGCCGCGGTTGCTGGCATAGACGTGCAGCTCTTCGCGGAGGCTTTCGAGCGTGACCTCGAGATCCTCGATGATCGGGTCGCATTCCTCCTGGGTGGCGAAGGTCTCCTCGCGAGTGCCCTCGATCGTGTGCTTGAGGAGGTAGTAGAGGCCTCGGATGCTGGTGGTCTTCTGCTGCTCGATGAGCTGCTTGCAGCCGGTCGCTACCAGCAGGGTCTGCATGTAGCTCTTGGCCTGGGAGAGGTTGAAGAGCTGGCGGCGGTTCTTCTGCCCCCCCATCTCGACGATTTTCCGCGTCTTGTTGAAGCGGACGTTCGAGAGGCTGCGAGCGGGGATGTCGAGCCAGGGATCTCGCCGCCGTTCGGCCGCTGCAGCGACCTCGTCAGCGAGGGCCACGATCAGCTTGCGGGTCTTGAGGTCGACGGCGGGCAGCTTGGCGGGGGGCGATTGTGCGGGCGTCTTGGTCTTGGCGGCCATGGGTTCATCAACGGGGGAAGGAATGCGGAAAACCGCCGCAATCCTACCCCCGCAGGCCCGGGGCTGCAGACCGGGCCCGCTCAGCTTCTGACTTCGTCAGCCCGGCCCACAATCCGGCGGAGGAAGTGGGGCGGGGTCATCGCCGGCGTGGTGGCGGCGGGCCGCGCCGTTCTGGGGGCTGCGGCGAAGAATTCGGCGATCCGGGCCACGACCGTCTCCTGCTCGAGGGCCGTGAGTTCCGGGAAGATCGGCAGGGCGAGGGTCTCCTCGGCGGCGCGTTCCGTTTCCGGGAGATCGCCGTGGCTCCAGCCCAGGTTGGCAAAGCACTTTTGGAGGTGAAGCGGCACGGGGTAGTAGATCTCGGTGCCCACCTGGCAGGCGGCGAGGTGCTTCCGGAGCGGATCCCGCTGGCCGTCGGCGACGCGGATCACATATTGATTCCAGACATGACGGCCGCGGGTCTCGTCGGTGGGCGTGGTGACGCGGCCTTCGAGTTCGTAGCTCGCGAACAGGGTCGTGTAGCGGGCGGCGTTTTCCTGCCGCTGGGTCGTCCAGGTGTCGAGGTGGGGGAGTTTCACCCGCAGTACCGCCGCCTGGATCGAATCGAGACGGCTGTTGATGCCCACGAGGTCGTGGTAGTACCGCGGCTCCATGCCGTGCACCCGGAGAAGCCGCAGCTGCGCGGCGATGTCGTCGCGGGTGGTGGTGAGAAAGCCGCCATCACCGGCGCCACCCAGGTTCTTCGTCGGGTAAAAGCTGAAGCAGCCCACGTCGCCGAGGCCACCGCTGCAGCGACCGTGCCAGGTGGAGAGGATGGACTGGGCCGCATCTTCCACGACCGGCACCCCCGCCGCTTCGGCGATCGGCAGGAGCGCGTCCATGTCGGCGGTGCGGCCGAAGAGGTGCACCGGGATGACCGCCTTGCATCGGCGGCTGATCTTCCGCTTCACGTCGACGGGATCCATCAAGTAGGTGGTCGGGTCGATGTCGGCGAAGATCGGCACCGCTCCCAGACGGGTGACCGCGCTGGCGGTGGCGAAGAAGGTGTAGCTCGGCAGCACGACCTCGTCGCCGGGGCCGATGTCGAGGGCCATCAAGGCCAGCAGCAGCGCGTCGCTGCCTGAGGCGCAGCTGATCGCATGGGGCACGTCGAGCGCCGCCGCTAACTCCTGCTCCAGATCGGTCACGTCGGGCCCGAGCACAAACCGGCCAGAGTCACAGACCCGCTCGATGGCGACGCGGATGTCATCGCGGAGCGCTGCGTACTGGCGATCGAGGGCCAGGAGCGGGACGGCCGGCAGGGCGGCGGGTTCCGCGACGTCTTGGGCTCGAACCGCGGACGACATAACGCTGCTCATGATGCTCGTGAAGCTCCGGTTTTTCTGCTGCCGGCCGCGGCGAAACCGCCTTGATGGCCCGGCCCGTCAATCCTCTTCAATCGTCACGACCGGGGTTTCCGCTCCAATCCAAACCGGTTTCGGTGAGGGAGGCGCGGAAACGGGTTGCGGGGCAGTCTCGGCCGAACCTTGCGGTCGCGAGGGGAAATAGGCCCCTGATCGGGACAGCGTCAAGGGCAGCGGAGGCACGGATCGCTGGCAGGCGGGGCAGGTTGGGGGGGCAGCGAAGGGGCGGGCGAGGGGGCGTTTGACATCGCTGCGGCAGAGAACCTAGATTCGGGCGGAAATCAGCTCTGGTTCCCGCCGCAGCCGTCTCCGTGAACGCTGCGGCGGGGGAACCGATGAGGAGAATCCGCGAGCCCGCCGCGCGGAAGCGTGAAGGGATCGCGAGTCGGATGGGATCCACGGCGATCACCCCTGTCATCGATCTCGGACTCCTCGCTCGGCGGCTTGGCCTCCCGGTGGCGGGCATCCAGGCCGTGGTCGAGTTGCTCGACGCCGGCAACACGATCCCATTCATCGCGCGTTTTCGGAGAGATCAGACCGGCGGCTTCGATGAGGAGGCCCTGCGTCGGATCGAGCACGGGCTTGCCCGCGCCCGGCAGCTTGCCGATCGAAAGCAGACCGTGCTCCGCACGATCCAGGGGCAGGGGAAGCTCGAGCCCGAACTCGAGGCTGCCATCGTGGCGGCCGAGAGCCTCAAGCAGCTCGAGGATATCTATCTGCCGTTCAAGCCGCGGAAGCTGTCGCTGGCGGAGGTGGCGCGACAGCGGCAGCTCGAGCCGCTCGCCCGTGAGATCCTCGCAGCGGATCCTGCGGCGGCCGACCTCGACCGCCGGGCGGCCGACTTTGTTGCTCCAGATGCGGAGCTGCCCACGCCCGCCGAGGTGCTGCTTGGAGTGGGCCACATCATCGCTGATGAGTTCAGCGAGCGAGCCGACCTGCGGCAGCGGCTGCGAACGATCCTGCACCGCGTTGGCCGATTGCGAAGCCAGCGGGTGGAGACGGCAGGAAAGGCGCTCACGAAAGACGAAAAGCATTATCGCGACTATTTCGACTACGGGGAGCGAATCGACCGAGTGCCACCGCACCGGCTTCTGGCGATCAACCGCGGCGAACGGGCCAAGCTGCTCAAGGTGAAAATTGAGGGTCCTCCCGAGGAGCTGCAGGCGGCGGCAGAGGAGGTGCTCGTGCCCGCCGACCATCCCCATGCCGAGCTGCTCCGGGGCTGTGCCCGCGATGCGATTGCCCGGCTCGTGCTGCCCAGCCTGGAGCGGGAAATCCGCCGGGAGATGACCGATTTCTGTGAGTCGCACGCGGTGGAGGTGTTTGCCCGCAACCTCCGCAACCTGTTGCTGCAGCCGCCAGTGCGGGGCCGCCGGGTGCTGGCTCTGGATCCCGGATTCAAGAGCGGCTGCAAGGCCGTGGCGCTCGATGAGCGAGGCACGCCGCTCGAGCACGCGGTGCTGCATGTCGTCGGCCAGCAGGAAAAGCGGGACGCCGCGGCCAAGCGAATCGTCGAACTCGTCCAGGCCCATGGAAGCACGGTGATCGCGGTTGGCAACGGCGCCGCGGCCCGGGAGACCGAGGCGATCGTGGCCGAACTCGTCGCAGGCGAGCTGGCGGCGCTCGACGTGGGATATGTGATCGTCAATGAGGCGGGGGCAAGCGTCTACTCGACGAGCCAATATGGCCGGGAGGAACTGCCCGCCCACGAGGCCGCGATCCGCAGCGCCATCTCGATCGGCCGGCGGCTCCAGGATCCCCTCTCGGAGCTCGTGAAGATCGAGCCGGCCAACATCGGGGTGGGCCTCTACCAGCACGACGTCAAGGCGAAGCATCTCCGCGACTCGCTCGAGTCGGTGGTGGAAAGCTGCGTGAACTACGTGGGAGTCGACGTCAATACGGCCAGCCCCGCGCTGCTGCGGCATGTCTCCGGCCTGAATCAGACGACCGCGAGGAACCTGCACGAGTGGCGGACCACGAACGGGCCGTTCACCTCGCGGCAGCAGTTTCTCGAGGTGCCGGGCTTCGGTGAGGGCACGTACGTGCAGGCCGTCGGGTTTCTCAAGATCACCGACGGCACCAATCCCCTCGATGCCACCTGGATCCATCCGGAAAGCTATGAGGTGGCGACCAAGGTGCTCGAGCGGCTCGGCGGCAGTCCGGCCGACCTCATGTCGCGGCAGCAGGCGGCCTCACTGGCCGAAAAGGCCGCCGCGGTCGATCTGGCGGCGCTCGCCGCCGAACTCGGCGTGGGCCCGCTGCTTCTGGCCGACATTCTCGAACAGCTCACGCGACCGGGCCGTGATCCCCGCGAGGACCTGCCCGAGCCCTTCTTCAAGAAGGGGGTGCTCAAACTCGAGGACCTCGAGCTGGGCATGGAACTCCACGGCGCGGTGCTCAACGTCGTCGACTTTGGTGCGTTTGTCGACATCGGGATGCACGACAGCGGTCTGGTGCACATCAGCCAGCTTTCGGGCCGCTATGTCCGCGATCCCCACGACGTGGTGAGCGTGGGAGAGATCGTGAAGGTGTGGGTGCTCGAACTCGACAAGGCCCGCCGCCGGGTGGCGCTCACGATGCTTTCGCCTGCCGAGCGGCAGCGGCAGCAGGAGGCCGTGGCCCGGCGGAAGGAAGGACGCAAAGAAGCCCGTGAGGCCCGCAAGGAGTCTCGCGGACGCCGACCCGACAGGGGCGGCGATGCGGGCCGCCAGCCGCAGCCTGCCGGGCCCCA
>JBJOHE010000355.1:0-2895 GCA_046047895.1 Planctomycetota bacterium
CCGGGCCTTTCCGCCGAACGCCCATCCGGCGAACGCCTGCGGGCTCCTCGGGTCGATCGCGGCAGGCGGGCTCTACGAGGCCTTCGGGCTCGGGGCCTGGGGCGTGCTCGGCTTTGCGGTGGTGCTCGACATCGCGCTGTTGCGGCGGCGGGAGCTGCCCGATCTGCCGCTGCGGACGGCCGGCGGCGTGATCGCCCTGGCCGCGGCATGTCCGCTGCTGGCGATGTTTTTGCCCGACTGGGTTCAGCGTCCACTCTGGGGCGCGGGCGGCCGGATCGGGGCGGTCGGCGGCGGCTTCGCGGCCCGGTACCTCGCCGGGGCGGGTGCGGCCATCGTCGTCACGGCGATTCTCTGCGGCGGGCTGTTCCTCGCCTGCGACACGCTCATTCTCCAGGCCATCGGCCAGTTCCGCGCTGCGGGCCTCGCGGTTGCCACCGCCGTGACTGCCACCGGAGCCCGGCTCGCCGCCCGTCGCCAATCGGCGGTGATCGAACAAGACGACGATGAAGTCGACCTCGCCGGCATCTTCCCGGGCCTGCGGGGCCGGTTCGGCACCGGGCAATCCTTGGCAGCCGATGATGATGACGCCGAGGATGACGATGACGGGCCCACGATCAAGGTTCGCCGCCGCGAGCCGGTTGTCGAGGATCTGGCTGAAGACTCGCCGGAAGACGAGGCCGACACGGTCGAGGAATCCGTGGAGGCTGAGGAGGAAGCGGCGAGCGAGCCCGAGGCTCCGGCCGTGCCGATCCGTACTCGCGCCGCTCGCCGCCCGGCCGCTCCCGCCCTCGAGCTGTCACCCGATCCGGCCGGCGACTACGAACTGCCCGGCCTCGACCTGCTTCTGCCCACCGAATACCTGGAGCTCGACCAGCAGGAGCAGGAGGTTCGCGAACGGGCCCGCGTGCTGGAGAAGACCTTCGCCGAGTTCGGGTTCAAGGTGAAGGTGGTCGAGATCGAGACGGGGCCGGTGATCTCCCAATACGAGATCGAGCTCGAGGCCGGCCTCCGGCTGGCGAAGATCACGAACCTCGCCGACGATCTGGCGATCGCGCTGCGTGTGCCGAGCGTGCGGATCGTGGCTCCGATCCCCGGCAAGAACTCGGTCGGCATCGAGGTGCCCAACACCACCCGGCAGATGGTCCGGCTCCGCGAGGTGATCGAGGAGACCCAGGCGAAGAGCCGCACGATGAAGATCCCGATCTTCCTCGGCAAGGACGTGGCGGGCAACCCGATGGTGGTCGACATGGCGAGCATGCCCCACCTTCTGATCGCCGGCCGTACGGGCACGGGCAAGTCGGTCTGCTTGAACTCGATCATCGTGTCGATGCTCATGACCCGCCGGCCCGACGAGGTGCGGATGCTGATGATCGACCCGAAGATGGTCGAGCTCACGCCCTACAAGTCGCTGCCCCACCTGATGCATCCGGTGGTGACCGACATGAAGAAGGCCGAGGCGATCCTCGCCTGGGCGGTCGAGAAGATGGAGCAGCGATATGCCCTGCTCGCGAAGGTGGGCGTGCGGCATCTCACGCAATACAACGCCCTGGGCCGCGACGAGCTGCTGCGGCGGATCAACCCCGCCTCGGAGGAAGAGGCGGCGGCGATCCCCACCACGATGCCCTTCATCGTGATGATCGCCGACGAGATCGCCGACATGATGATGACGGCGGGCAAGGAGATCGAGGCCCACATCATCCGGCTCGCCCAGAAGAGCCGGGCGGTGGGCATCCACCTGATCCTCGCCACCCAGAAGCCGACGGTCGACGTGATCACCGGCCTGATCAAGAGCAACCTGCCGGCGCGGATCGCCTTCCAGGTGGCCAGCCGCACCGACAGCCGCGTGGTGCTCGACGAGATGGGGGCCGAGCGGCTGCTGGGCAACGGCGACATGCTCTTCCTGTCGCCTGGCACCAGCCAGATCCTGCGCGGCCAGGGCACCTATCTCAGCGACGACGAAATCGGCCGCGTGATGGGGGCGATCGGCGTGAGCGAGCCGCAATATGCGGCCGAACTCGTCAACCTCCAGCCAGCCGGGGCAGCCGATCCCAACGCCAAGCCGGGGGGAAGTCCCAAGGACAAGGACGATCTCTACGAGGCGGCGGTCGAGGTGGTGATCCGCGAGGGCCGCGGCAGCGTGTCACTCCTGCAGCGGGCGTTGGGCGTGGGCTACGGCCGCGGGGCCCGCCTGATCGATTTCATGGCCGAAGACGGCGTGGTGGGCCAGTATGCCGGCAGCCAGGCGAGGGAAGTGCTTCTGACGATGGAGGAATGGGCCGCCCGCAACGGCACCGAGCCGGCTCCGGTCGATCCGCCGCCACGGAAGCTCAAGATCCAGCCGCATGCCCACGAGCCAGTGGCGAGCCGGCCCGCCGTGCTCGACGACGAGGAAGACCTCGATGCCGACGAGATCGCAGACGAGCAGGAGGACGATTGGGAAGAGTCGGAGCCGGAGGACGGCGAAGAGGCCTGGGCCGACGACGCCTACGAAGACTCAGCGGACGGATTCACCGACGAAGAGGAAGGCTGACACGCATCCTCGGGTCGAGTCCCCGCGGCGGCGAGGTGGAGATTCTGCCGCCGCGGGAACCGACCATACGGATGGCGGCTCAGCGACGGCGACGGCGAATCACTGCCGCCAAGCCAAGCCCGATCGCTGCCAGGCCGAGGGCGGCCGGTTCCGGTACGGCCGCCACCGAGCCCATGACAGAGGCGGACGTCGCCGACGGGAAGTAGTTGCCCTGGCCGTAGGCGCCGGCCGTGTTCACGCCCACAAGGTCGAACACGTTCGTCACGCCGTCGTAGTTAAAGTCGCCCTGCTGCCAGATTGCGGACGTGCCGGAGCCATACTTGCCGCCGCTGTTGATGCTCACGAGGTCAAACACGTTCACGGCT
>JBJOHE010000356.1:0-3394 GCA_046047895.1 Planctomycetota bacterium
GGGAACCTACTCGCTGATCAGCGGCAACGTCCTTACGACCGGCCTTGCCAATCTCGGGGTTGCGAACTCCTATGACCTCGGAAGCGGCGTCTCGGCCTATTTCGAGCAGGGGAGCCTCAATCTCGTGGTGGTTCCCGAGCCGGCCACGGCGATCGCCGGCCTCGCCGGCTTCATTGCGTGTGTCGTGACCCTTCGCCGGCGGAAGCGTTCCTGATCCTCGTTCCGAGTGTGACCAACCACGCAGCACCGCGAGAGCGCGGCCGTGAGATGCCTGCTGCTCGCGACGTTTTCTTGTTCCCTTTGAGAATCTTGTTCCCTTTGAAAATGGATGCCGCCATGCGACGCTGGACGTGCTCTTCCCGGTGGTCTCTGGGGCGCCATGTGCGAACTCGCCGGCTCTCGCCGGCCGGGGTGACGTGGCAGGTCACCGCCGGCGTGCTGCTGGTCTCCCTCCTCTCGATCGCTCCCGCGTCGGCCGCGACGAGAACGTGGGATGGCGTGGCAGACGCCGAATGGACGGCCACGCCGAACTGGTCGGGTGGGGTCTTTGCCGGCACCGCGGCAAACGGCCTGGCTGGAGGAGGCGCGGAGAACGACGTCATGTCGCGAGGGGCTTCGTCCGGCACGTCGGTCGGCATCGACATGGCCGCCGTCGGTGCCGGCGGAGGCGTGGGGCTGACGCTCGCCGCACTGGACCTCGCCGCCGGAACCCAATCCGGGTTCACGATCGGCAACAGTTCGACCACCGAATCAGGAATCCTTCAGCTCAATGGCGGCGTGACCCTCGGTGGCACGTCCAACTCCTACGTCCGCCTGCCCACGACGATGACCGGGAACGGGACGATCACCAACAGCGTCGGATCGGGCACGCAGACCCTCGGTCTCCGGCTCGGCGCGTTGAATGGTGCGTTCAACATCGGCACGAACAAGACGCTCACCCTGGCGGTGTCCCTCTCGGAAGCATCCCCGGGGCTAGGCTTCGTCAAAACGGGTGGAGGCACGGTGGTCCTCAATCAGCCGGGCACGCTCGTCGGCGGTATCGTCAGCATCGACAACGGGACTCTTCGCGTGCAGACGACCGGCAACGTGCTCGGTGGAGCCAGCGGGCCCATCGTCCGTCTCGGTTCCGGCAGCAATTCCTGCAGCTTCGGTATCAACAACTCCGTGACCATCGCCAACGACTTTCTCATTCCCGTCACCACGGGGCAGCAGACGATTCAACCGAGTTCCGCCAACATCTCGCCGACGATTTCGGGCAACGTGACCGCGTTGGGGAATGTCCGGTTTGTTCATAACCAGACGGGCGGAACGCTGAGGATCAGCGGCACGGCGAACTCCGTGGACACCGGCGCTGTCGTGCAGTTCAGGACCAACACCACCGGCAGCATTCGAGACAGCGCCGTCTGGTCGGGCGCCGGCTCGCTTGAGTACACGGGCACCGGAGACGGACTTCTGTATGTGAGCGGCCAGAAGACCTACTCGGGCGGGGCGACGATCCTCGCCACGACCGGCGGTGTCGTCGTTTCGGCCAACTCCACCGGCCCGGCGGGAAGCGTGACGAGCGGACCGTTCGGAACCGGCACTCTGACGCTTCAGGGGGGCGCCTCAATGCTATCGGGCACGGGCAACGCCTTCTCGGTTGGCAATCCTGTGGCGATCACGGGCGACGTCGCCTTTCCGACGATTGCCGACGAGAAGTCGTTGACGCTGGCGGGCCCCGTTGATCTCGGAGGAAGCACCCGCACGCTCGGCGTGGACATCGGGGCCACCGCGTTGACCTCCGCCCTCACTCTTTCCGGCGTCGTGACCAATGGCGGCATCACGAAGACCGGTGCCGGCACGCTCGTGCTCGGCGGTGCCAACACCTACTCCGGTCCCACGATCGTCTCGGCCGGCACGCTTGAGATCACTAATCCCGCGGCAGTCGTGAGCAGCAATGTGGCAGTCGATACTGGGGCCACGCTTGCGATTGCGTCGGGAACAACGATGCAGGCCCCTTCAGTGATCGTTGACGGCGGCACGCTCTCGGGTGCAACCGTTGCGGTCAACAACTCGATTGGCATCGCATCGCTGGCCATCAACGCGGGCACGATCAGCGGTTCGCCGGCGGTGTCGGTAGGCACAGGCGGTGCCCTGTCCCTGGTACAGGATGCTCGGGTGACACTTGCCGTGGGCTCACTCGACGTGACGGAAACTGCTGGCGGTGGCCGGGTGGATGTCGGGGCGGGGGCGTTGAATGTCGCCGCCGGCGGGATCTCGGCTGGTGATTTGCGGGCCGACATCATCGCTGGCCGTAACGGCGGCACCTGGGATGGCGTTACAGGGATCACCTCCAGTGCGTCAGCGGGGTCGGGGGGAACGCGGGCCGTGGGCTATGTGGTCAATGGCGACGGCTCGGCCCGGGTCTCGTTTGCCGCCTTTGGCGACGTCGACTTAAGCGGGGCCGTCAATGTGTTTGACCTGGTGAGCATCAACAGTTCAGGAACCTACGGCACGGGAGCCGCGGCGGTGTGGAGCCAGGGTGACTTTAACTACGACGGCGTGACCAACGTGTTTGACCTCGTGGGCATCAACACAGCCGGCGCCTACGGCCAGGGCGACTACTTCCCGGCAGCCCCGACGGCGGGCAGCATCTCGGCCGTGCCGGAGCCGTCCTTGATCGCTGGGATTGGAATCAGCTTTGGAGGCGCCTGGTGGTTCAGGAGAAGAAGGATAGCCCGGCCAATGGCACTTCCGCCGGCATCGCCTAACTGATGAGCGGTTCGTGAGTCACGTGCCCCCGTCTCCGGATCCGCACCAGGTCTTTCCCGGGCCGCAGATCCGTTGAAGCTCTCTATCTTCGGAAACCGGCCGTGTCACGGATTTCCGTGACACGGCCTGCGCGACCAGAATCGGCAAAATTGGCCCGCGAATTCCTGACTTTCATAAGAAACATTTCAACCAGCATGATCGTGACGTCTGCCAACCGCAACAAACTACGCCTCCGTTGGCTGGCTGCAGGGCGAACCGCGTCTGGCGATGCCGAAAATGGAACGGCTTCCGCCCCCCGCACCGCCTCCCGCCCGGACCTCCAGGAGTGCGCGCGCCTCAAGACACTACCTCATGATCCGCAACCCAATTCTGCCAGGCTTTAATCCCGATCCGTGCATTTGCCGCGCATATCCAGCAGTCGCGGCTCGCGCAACGCATGCGTTAACAAACGCCAGTGAACCAAATCGCGTGAGTGGTGAATCTGTACGCCCGGAAACCACTCGAAAGTGGAGGTGGCGATGTAGTAATCGTCACCCGCGCGGCAAATGCACGGATCGGGATTAAAGCCTGGCAGAATTGGGTTGCGGATCATGAGGTAGTGTCTTGAGGCGCGCGCACTCCTGGAGGTCCGGGCGGGAGGCGG
>JBJOHE010000357.1:0-14418 GCA_046047895.1 Planctomycetota bacterium
TGGTCTCGAACTTCGCCAGCTTCTGCCGACGATGCCGCCGCCGCTTGATCTCCTTCATCCGGTTGCTGATGCCGCCCATGGGGTCCTTTCGTGAGAGGGGTGGGGAAGAAGGCAAGATTAGGAAACGGGCCGGCCGGCGTCAAAGGCACCGTGTGGGCCCCGCTGCGGGCGGTGTAGACTTGGGAATTCGTCCGCCCGGCCGCACCAGGCCCAGGGCGTAGCCGGACGGGTGGCAGAGCGGTTGAATGCACCGGTCTTGAAAACCGGCAGTCGCGAAAGTGGCTCGTGGGTTCGAATCCCACCCCGTCCGCCTTCGGAGTCTTCGGAATGCCAGGGGGGTGGCTTAATCCATAAGACTCTCGGTAAATGGCAGGCCCGATAGAAGCCTGCCGAACCGCTACCCTCCCGCAGCAGAAAGCGACGGCTATCGATCCGGGGAACCCTTGGCATTCCCCGCGATCGACCAAGCGGGCAAAGGCCAGGATGGCTTTGCCCAACGCCCTGCCAACCACCGCATCGAGTGTCCCGCCGCAGGAAGCGGCGGCCGTCGATCCGGGGAACCCTTGGCGTTCCCCGCGATCGACCAAGGGGCAAAGGCCAGGATGGCTTTGCCCCGTATATTCAGAACGCCCCGATCGTGTCGCCGGCGGCGGCGGTGCCCAGCGCCTTCCAGGTGGCGTCGTCGATGTTGTCGGCCACCGATCGTACCGATCCGTCACCCATCAACACCTGCACGCCGCTCGCGTGCCTGCTGCGGGCGGCGTGGTAGATGAAATTGCCGTGGGTGTTCTGCAGGCAGGGAAGGTTGACCTGCGGCTGGCTGGCCGAGCTGCCGCATTCCTCGGGGCGGTCCACCGAAGAACTGTTCGGCGGGTAGGAGGTGTGGAAGGCGTAGCGATTTCCCTTCTGGTTGAAGCCGTCGGCCCGGGAATCGATCGCTGCGGCGTCGGCGCCGTCGGAGGCGGGGATCAGCACCTCCGACATGCAGAGCGTCTTCGAGAGGCCGTCGGAAATCTTGCCGGGAGTGAAAGGCTTGGGATCGGCGACTGTTTTCGAGGTGTTGTGGCTCAGAAACATTCCGCCGTACTGGGTGATCCGCTGCTGCTTGTCGGAAACGCCCATGAATGCGCTCTGGGGATACTGGGCCTCGCTGACCGCGTAGTTGAGCCGGGCCCGCTTGGTATTGTCGCCCATATAGAAACGGGCGGGCCCGGAGGCGTTGGAGTCCGAGGGGCAGTAGTAGAGCGGCGTCGGCTGCTGGCAGAGCAGGAGGTTGGGGCCGGTGCCAGACCCGTTGCTGCCATACCAGTTGACCTTGTAGTCGTAGGCGTCGGCGAGAGCCTTGTTTTCCAGGTAAGGCCAGAGGTTGATCACGAACGTCCGCTGCCTGTTGTTCTGGGCGCCGAACGGGAAATACCCCTTGGCACTCAGGTGGTTATGCATCGCCAGGCCCCATTGCTTGAGGTTGTTCTTGCACTGCGACCCGCGGGCCGCCTCCCGGGCGCTCTGCACGGCCGGAAGCAAGAGGCCGATCAGGGTCGCAATGATCGCGATCACCACGAGAAGTTCAACGAGAGTGAACCCGCGGGGTCGAAGCGGCCGGGCCGGCTGGACGCTTGTGTCACGAGAGAAAAGCTGGCGCATGACGTGTCTCGGCGGATTGGCCGTTACCCGAACGGCATTGTTGTGCGGCGTGTCGGTCACTTCTTCCGCGGGTCGGGGCCCTCGATCGCAAACTCGTGGGTCGTGGTCGGGGCCGTCACCGTGAGCGTGTGCTTTGAGTCGAGCCCCCAGTCGGCAGGAAGGAGGTCGCCGACGATTTCCAACTCACTGCCGTCGTCCCTCTTCTCCCGGCCGATCGGATAGACGGCCATGATCTGCACCGTCTTCTCGCCCGGCTCAACCTCTCGGATAGAAAAACCACCATTTTCCACGTTGCCCCCAGCGGGCTGGCCCTTGCCCCCGGCGGGCAGCAGCGTGATCGAGCCCCGGCTGACGGGCTCGCCATTGAAGGTCACGCGGCCGCTGACGGTGGCCTTGCCGCTGCCGCAGCCTGTCAAGCCGAGCAACAAGACAGCCGCAAGCGTCAGGCCGAGCGCGGCGGGTGTACGAGGAGAAACCACGGGTGAATCACGCTCCCAAACCGAACGGACCAGAATGATTAAAAGGCACCAGCGTCGTCGCCTGCCGAACTCGTTCCCAACGCCTTCCAGGCAGCCGGATCGATGTTGTCGGTCACGCCGCGAACGGAACCGTCGCCCATCAACGCCTGCACGCTGCCAGGATGCCGGCTGCGAGCGGAGTGGGCAATGAAATTACTGCTGGGGTTTTGGATGCAGGGCATATTGTTCTGTGGCTGGCTGGCGGCGGGGCCGCAGAGTTCGGGCCGATCGAGCGCGGAGGTGTTGGGCGGGTAGGACGTGTGAAACGACCACCGTTCCCCCTTCGTGTCGAAGGCATCCGCCCGGGAGTCGGCTGCTTGGGCATTTGCACCGCTGTCCAGCGGAATCAGCACCTCCGACATGCACAGGGTCTTGCTCAGGCCATCGGCGACGTTCGAAGGCGTGAATGGCTTGGGGTCGAACGGCTTCGCCTTTTTGCTGTGGGACAGAAACATGCCGGCGTAAAGGTTCCGCCGCTGGTTGCGGTCGAGTCCCAGCCGACCGCTCTCAGTCCATTGGGCGGCGCTGACGACGTAGTTCGACCGGGCCCGCTCGACGTTGTCGAGGTTGGCAATCTTGCCCGGGCCGCTGGCATTGGCGTCGGAAGGGCAATAGTAAAGGGGGACCGGCTGGCGGACGAGCGACTTGTTGGCGTTGCTGAGCTGCCAATCGACGTTCATTTCGTAGGCGTCAAACAGGGCCTTGTTTTCCAGATAAGGCCAGCAGCCGATCACGAACGTCCGTCTCGGGCTCGAGAGCGCCCCAAGCGGAAAATATCGAAGCGCACTGAGGTGGTTGTGCATCCCGAGGCCCCACTGCTTGAGGTTGTTCTTGCACTGCGAGCCGCGGGCCGCTTCGCGGGCGCTCTGCACGGCCGGTAGCAGGAGCCCGATCAGCGTCGCGATGATCGCGATGACTACGAGCAGCTCGACGAGCGTAAATCCGCTGCGGCTGCGGGCTTGATCGACCGGATGCAGTGCTTCAGAGCTGGCATGCCTCATGTTCCCTCCCATGGATCGAATACGCCGTCGGCCCGTGTCTGAACCGGACGGCCTCGTTCCCATTCCATGCTAGGGTAAATCGAGTCGGTTGCCATCACAAAAAACTTGCGCAACTACTGCGGAAACCGGCTGTGATCACCGGTGGTCTGGCTGGCCGCATAGAATCCGCGACCACGCGGTGAGCCTCACCGCGTTGATTCCCTGCCTCGGAGCCTCTGCATGGCCATGAAGCTCGGCCTGGTTCACACCTCGGCCACGCTGGTACCGGTGTTCGCCGAACTGCTCCAGTCCTACGGCCCCCGGGTAGCGGCCTTCAACATCGTCGACGACAGCCTGATCAAGGATGTCATCCAAACCGGCGGGGTCACTCCGGCGACCGCCCGGCGGGTGGTCGATCAGGTTGGCCTGGCCGAGCGGGCGGGGGCGGAGGCGATCCTCGTCACCTGCTCCTCGATTGGCGATGCCGTCGAACTCGCCGCCCGGCTCTGCCGGGTGCCGGTCGTGCGGGTGGACGAGGCCATGGCCGACAAGGCCGTCGCGATCGGCGGCCGAGTGGGCGTGCTGGCGACCCTCCCCACGACCCTCCGGCCGACAGAGGATCTCGTCCGCCGCCGGGCCGACCGGGCCGGGGCTTCGATCACTGTAGCTGCCCAGCTGGTCGAGGGAGCCTTCGACGCCCTGATGGCGGGTGACCCGGCCACCCACGACGCAGCCGTGCTCGCGGCGCTCCGATCGCTCATGCGGGAAACCGACGTCGTGCTGCTGGCCCAGGCGTCGATGGCCCGAGTCGCAGCCGGTCTCCCGCAGGAGAGGGTGCCGGTTCTGGCTAGCCCCCCGCTCGCAGTCGCTGACCTCGCCGCCCGGATGGGGTGGTGAGCCGATGCGGGCGGCCCTGATCTACACGGCCTGGATTCTCGCGGCGGTCGGGGCGGGGCTCGTCTGGCCCGAGGCCTTCGTTGCTTGGGGAGGCGTCGAGCTTCGCGATCCGCGGTTGGTGCTCATCGTGGTCCAGCTTGTGATGTTTGGGATGGGCACCCAGATGCGACTGGCCGATTTCCAGGGGGTGGTGGGGGAGCCGCGGGGTGTGCTCGTCGGGCTAGCCTGCCAATTCACGATCATGCCGTTGCTGGGCTGGGCGATCGCGCGGATGTTCCGGTTTCCCGACGAGGTGGCTGCCGGGATTGTGCTGATCGGATCGTGCTCGAGCGGCCTGGCCTCCAACGTGATGACGTATCTTGCAAAGGCAAACCTCGCCCTCTCCGTCACGGTCACCGCCTGCGCCACGCTGCTGGCTCCGCTGATGACCCCGCTCTGGATGAAGCTGCTTGCCGGCCGGCTGGTGGAAGTGTCGGCGCCTAGGATGATGCTGTCGATCCTCCAGATGGTGGTGCTGCCCGTGGCGGCGGCGCTTGTGATCAATCAACTTGTCACCGTCTGGCAACCGGCCCGGGCGGGGTGGGAGCGTCTGCGGCGGTGGATGCCGCTGGTGTCGATGGCGGGCATCGTCTACTTCACCGCCATCACCACGGCCGCGGGACGCAGTGAACTCCTGCAGGTCGGCCCACTCTTGCTCGTAGCCTCAGTGCTCCACAACGGCCTCGGCTATGTGTTCGGCTACGCCGGGAGCCGCCTGGCGGGCCTCGACGTGCCCAGCGCCCGGGCGATGGCGCTCGAGGTGGGGCTCCAAAACGGCGGCATGGCCTCCGGACTCGCCGGCCAGATGGGGAAGCTCGGAACCGTGGGCCTGGCCGCGGCCGTCTTCAGCCCGTGGATGAACGTGTCGGGCGGGCTCCTGGCGGGATATTGGGCGCGGTCGTCGCCGGAAGCGAACCCCGACGCTCCTCGTCCAGCGTCAGGGCATCTCGACCACGGCCTTGACCACGCCCGAGGTGGGGTCGAGGAGTGAGGGAAACGCTTCGACCATATCGGCGAACGCCAGCCGGTGGGTGATCCAGGGGCTCGTGTCGATCGCCTTAGCCTCGATCAGGCCGATGATCCGCGTAAAGTCGCGGGAGAGGGCGTTGCGGCTGGCCAGGAGCGACAACTCGCGACGATGCATCACCGCCGCATGGGGAAACGAGATCACCTGCTGGGTGATGCCCACATAGACGAGCCGGCCGCCAAAGCTGCAGAGCTCCAGCGCCTGGCTCATGCTTTCAGGGCTGCCGGTGGCGTCCACCACCACCTCGGCCATCCGGCCTTCGGTCAATGCCCGAACGGCCGCCTCGTCGTCCGCGCCGCCGGTAGCAAGGATCGTGTCGGCGATACCGAGCCGTTCGCGGACGAAGGCCAGCCGCGATTCCACCCGATCCATCACGATCACCCGCGCGCCGGTGAGCCGGGCGAATTCGACCGCGCTGAGGCCGATCGGCCCGGCACCGATCACAAGCACCGTCTCGTTCCAGGCGGGCCGGGCCCGGTCGATGGCGTGGCAGCCGATGGCGAGCGTCTCGACGAGCGAGTTCTCGGCCGGGCTGAGCGCCGGCGACGGGTGGAGCTTGCGGGCCGGCAGCGTGAACCGCGGCCGCAGCCCTCCGTCGCAGTGAACTCCGAGCGTCTGATGGTGTTCGCAGCAATTGGTCAGACCGCGGCGGCAGGAATGGCAGGCCTGGCAGTTGATGTAAGGCTCCACGCAGCAGCGGTCGCCAGGCCTGACGTTCGTCACCCCCTCGCCGACCGCCACGACCTCGACGCCGAGTTCGTGCCCCGGGATCCGCGGGTAGCTGAAAAACGGCATCGTGCCCCGGAAGCCGCCGTAGTCGGTGCCGCAGATCCCGACGCTCTCGACCTTCACCACCGCCTCACCGGGCCCCGGCGGCGGTGGCTCGGGAGTGTCGATGAACTCAAACCGGCCGGGCTCGCGCAGCAGCAGGGCCTTCATGCAATCGTGCTCCGGGGAAAGGCTTCTCAGGCTTCGAGGCGATAGAACCGGGCGGCCGTGCCCCCCATGATCGCCGCCTGCTCATCAGCTGTAAGCCCGCCGATGAAGTCGGTCACGATCCCGAGAGCGTCGGCATACTCGGCCGCGAGCAGGCAGACAGGCCAGTCGCTGCCGATCATGAGCCGCTCGGGGCCGAAGGCCTCGAGGGCGATCTCCAAATAGGGGTGGAAGTCGGCCGGCCGCCAGCTGCCCCGGGCCGCTTCGGTGACCATGCCAGAGAGCTTGCAGCAGACGTTGGGCCCACGGGCAAGGGCCTGGAAGTCGGTCCGCCAGGGCTCGAGTGTTCCCTCTCGAATCACAGGCTTTGCGAGGTGATCAAGCACATAGGGCTGCTCGGGGTTGAGCTGGGCGAGTTCCGCGGCGGCCGGCAGTTGCGGGGGATAGAGCAGCAGGTCATAGGTAAGGCCGAAGTCGTGGAGGGCCCGCAGGCCGCGGCGGAAGGCATCGCCCAGCACGAACCGCTCGTCCGGCTCGTCCTGAACGACGTGCCGCACGCCGACGAACCGCGGATGCTCGGAGAATTCCCGGAGCTGCTCGGCCACATCGGGAGCTCGGAGGTCGACCCAGCCCACCACGCCTCGGATCACCGGATGCCGGTCGGCCAGACCGAGCAGCCACCGCGTCTCCTCGACCGTCTGCCGCGCCTGCACCGCCACGCAGCCGTCGAGGCCTGCCGCCGCGAGCAGCGGCTCGAGATCCCCGGGCTGGTAGTCGCGAGCCAGCCGGTCCATCCCCGGCCCGATCCAGGGATACTCGGCCGCCGAGTAGTTCCAGAAATGCTGATGGGAATCGATCTTCATGAAGCGGCTCAGTTGTTTTCCGGCAGGCCTTCGAGGTGACCGATGTTCTTGACAGGGGCGAAGACCGCCTGCACGTCGGCCAGGAGCTGCTCGTCGAGCGGCTCGGCGGCCCACGCGGCCCAGTTGCGGATGTTGGCAGGGTTTGCGCTGCCCGCCACGGTGGTGGCGATCGCGGGGTTGGCGAGGGAAAACTGCAGGGCGAGCTTCGCGAGCGAACTGCCGCGGCTGCGGCAGAGATCGGCGGCTTCCCTGGCAGCAGCTTTCACCGTCTCAGGCTCCTTGAGCCAGGCCGGCAGCGGTGCGTCGGTGAGCAGGCGGGCGCTGAAAGGACCGGCGCTGATCACGCCAATCCCCTTGGCGGCAAGGTAGGGGATCGTCTCGTCGGCAAACCGCGTGTTTTGCAGCGTGTATTGGTTGTAGTTGAGCACGCAATCGACCTCGGCCTGGTCGCAGATGAAGCGGAAGATCTTCTGGGGATAGCCGCTGAAGCCGACGAACCGGAGCTTGCCAGCCGCCTGGGCCCGCCGGAGAGCCGGCAGGGTCTCGTCCACGATCTGCTGCATCGGCACGAACTCGATGTCGTGGCAGAGCACGATGTCGAGATGGTCGGTGCCGAGCCGATGGAGCGAGACGTCGATGCTCTCCGCCACCCGCCGAGCCGAGAAGTCAAAGTGGTTCAGGTCGTAGCGGCCGAGCTTCGTGCAGAGGAGGTACTCGTCGCGTGGCACGTCGCGGAGGGCGAGGCCCAGCAACACCTCGCTCATGCCCCGGCCGTAGAAGGGGCTCGTGTCGATCAACGAGAGGCCGCAGTCGAGGGCCGTCCGCACGCTCGCGAGCGCCTCGTCGAGCGTGACCCGGCGAAACTCCTGGCCGAGCGATGAGGCGCCGAACGACAGGATCGGCACTTCCAGCCCGGTGGAACCGAGGACGCGTGTCTGCATGGTGGTGACGTGGGGGCTGGGAGCTGGTCAGAAGGTGCGACACCCGAGCGAGAGCAGCAGGTTCGCCCAAGGCTGAGTGTCAGCGGTCTGGATCGTGAGCACGTGATCAGTCGAGTCCACGGCGGCGTAGAAATCCCACTTCACGATCGGCACGAGTCCGCAGCGGCTGTCGGCCGCCGCGAGAATCCGGCGATACTCCTCCCAGACCGGCGGATCACCCGGCGTGGCCGCCGCGTAGGAATCGTCCCGATCGACCCCCATGCAGTGCACCTCGTCGATCCGCACCGTTCCCAGGATCGCGGCCAGCACCTGGGCCACCGTGGGGACGCCGGGGGAGAGCTGAAGCGACACGAGTTCGGCCCGGGGCCCCCGCTTCGTCGCCGCCGGATAGTTGCCGTCGGCGATGAGCACGCGGGAGTGGTGGCCCGCGGTGGCGAGGACCCGGAGGATGTCGGGGTGGAGCAGGGGGGTGTCGAGCATCGCCGAGGCTCTCCCGGGGCCGCGTCAGGCATGCCGCACATGGCGGCGGAAACTCTCGATGCTTGCCCGGGCCGCGGCTTCGGCCGTGGGCAGGGGAAACACCTCGGCGGAAAGGTAGCCGCCAAACCCGATCTCCGCCAAGGCGGCCACGATCGGCTCGGGAGGCGTGTGGCCGAGGCCCATGGCCCGGCGGTTCGAATCGGCCCAGTGAACATGGCCCACGCGCGGCCCGAGGGCGACGATCGCGGCGGCGGGATCCACCTCTTCGATGTTCATATGAAAGAGGTCACAAAGCAGCTTCACCTCGGAAAGCGATTCGGCCTCGAGAAACGCCGCCGCGTCGGCCTGGCGATTGAAGAGATCAGTCTCGTAGCGATTGAGGGGCTCGTAGAGGAGCGGTTGGCCACGAGCGGCGGCCCGCTGTGAGAGCCTGCGGAGCGACTCTGACAGGTGGCCCAGGGCGGCGGTTCGATCGCAGGCCGGCTCCGATCGCCCCTGCATCGACCCGATGATCGCCGGTGCCTGGAAGTCCGCCGCCAGCTCGATGATGCCCTCGACAAACTCCACTGCAGCAGCCCGGCGACCTGCATCGGAATCCGTCAGCGACAAGCCGTGCTTCACCCAGCCGGCGCCAGTGCCGATCGCAGCCACCGCTAAGCCATCCCGAGCGAGCGCTTCCCGAAGTTCAGCCCGCGGGAGGCTCGCCGCATCGGCCGCGAAGATCTCGACGGCGTCGAAGCCGAGGGCCGCGGCCTGGGCACAGGCTGCGGCGAGCGAGAGCCCCGTCGTGCCAGGGCAGTGAAAGACGAACGGTCCCCGCAGAGCCTCGGGCACCAGGCTGATCGTGATGGCGGATTTCATGCGGGCGGCTCTCGGAAGGAGAAACGATGAACGGGCTCAGGCGGTTGCGGTGACCGCGTGACGCCGCTGGCCGACGGCCGCGTGGTGCAGATCGGAGGCGAGCATGAAGACTCCTATTCTCAGTTTTCACTCGCCGACGTTCAGGCACAGGAGCCGACGGTCGTCGCGAAGAAACAGCCGGCCGTCGGATAAGGCCGGAAGAGCCCGCAGGGCCCCGGAGAGAGCGGAGCCAAACGGTCGGGCCCGATCGAGAACCCGCATGCCCGCCAGATCGGGGGCAAGCAGCAGGATCTCGCCGTCGGTGCGGATTGCGAGCAACGTATCGTCGGCCTCCAGCAGGGTGCCGTAGCCGAAGTCTCTCTCCGTCCACAACACCCGGCCCGTTCTGGGATCGATGCATTTCAGGGATGTTGGCGGGAGGTCATCACGCCCGTCGATCGCGTAGAGATGGCCTCCCACGAGGACCGGCGTGCAGTACTGGGTGGCCAGCGATTCGATCCCCTCCCACACCGGCTTCGCGGCCGACTGATCGAAGGCGGCACAGACCGTGCCGATGCCGTACGCGGCCGTGACGAGCAGGCGACCCTCCGGGAGCAGCACCGGCGTGGCGGCGTTGACCGTCGGCCCCCGCTGGCCGAACGGGAATTGCCAATGAATCCGACCATCCGCGGGATCGAGCAGCAGGCAGTGCAGGCGGGTGACCGCCAGGACCTGCGGACGGTCACCGATCTCCACGCGGATCGGGGCCGAGTAGCCGGCCGAATCGCCCAGAGCTTGCCAACAGGTCTCTCCCGACGCGAGATCAAAGGCCACCATCCCAGCTCCTTGCTTTGCCCCGCCCACGTTCACGATCACCCGATCGCCGACGACCAAGGGCGTCGAACCGGCGCCAAAGTAGCCCTCCGGTGCGGCGAAGTCGCGGTGGGTGTCGCGAACCCAGATTCGCCGGCCCGTCGCTGCGTCGAGGCAGGCGAGGGTGCCGGAGGCGCCGAGCACGATCACCCGACCGTTCACGACAACTGGGGTGCAGAGGGGACCGTCGCCTCCCCCAACTTGCGGCCGGAACCGCGTGAGATGGCCATCATCCTGCCAGCGGGTCTTCCCGGTGGCGGCGTCGATCGCCTCGACGATTTCCCGATTCCCGACCCGATGGAACAGGAAGACCTGGCCGGAAGCAACGGCGACACCCGCATAGCCGCTCCCCACCTCACGCGACCACGCCACCGTCGGCCCACCCGCAGGCCACTGCGGGGCGAGTGACTCATCGCTCGCGGCATGCCCATCCCGATTGGGCCCGAGGAGTTGCGGCCAATCACCTGCCAGAGCAAAAGGCGTTAGCGTCCCCCACGCGACACCGAGAAGCAGCCAGTTTCTGGTCATTCGGTCACCCACATCCTGGAAGCATTCCTGTCGGGCAGGCAGGGGCGAGTCACCAGCCCGCTCATTACGCGAGCAATCGTACCGGAAGGGCCGTCAGCCGGGCGATCCTGGCGAATCAATCACGAACGATGCCTCCTTGCATCACGACGGATAGTCATCCGGACCCGCGATCTGGCGACGAACGACGCGGTCCGCGGGCTGGTGAGACCACGCTGCCCGGCAGTTGGTAAAGTACGGCGTCACGATCCTGTGCGAGCAATCATCCCCGCCATGCCATCACCGTCGGAGCCGATCTGGGAGCAGCGGTGGCATCCGCTGCGGGAGGAATGGGTGCTGTTCACGGCCCATCGCGGCGGACGGCCCTGGATCGGTGAGCTGAAGGCCCCCGACGCTCCGGCTGCGTCGTACGATCCGACCTGCGCGCTCTGTCCGGGCAACCGGCGGCTTCGGGGCGAAAACCCCACCTACACCTCCGCCTACTGGTTCACGAACGACCTGCCCTGCTTTGGAGCGGATGCGGCCGCAGCGGTGGATGACGACGATCTCTATCGCCGGCGACCGGCTAGGGGCACCGCGGAAGTGGTCTGCTACCACCCCGATCACGCCAAAACAATGGCCGACCTCACGGAGGCCGAGGTGGCGGCCGTGGTCGATCTCTGGGCCGAGCGGACCGCCGCCCTCGCGGCGCGGCCCGACGTGAACCACGTGCTGATCTTTGAGAACAAGGGCTCGGCGGTGGGCACGAGCAACCCCCATCCCCACTGCCAGATCTACGCCGGCGGGCTCGTCTACGGCCACACCGTCCGCGAGGTCGAAAGCAGCCGCCGCCATGTGGCCCGCACGGGCGGGTTTCTCGGCCAGGCGGTGCTCGCCCGCGAGCTCGCCGGCCCCCGTGTGGTCGCGGCCAACGACAGCTTCGTGGCCTGCGTGCCCTGGTTTGCCCGCTACGCCTACGAGGTGCTCGTCTTGCCCCGGCGGCAGGTCGTCTCGCTCGTCGACCTCGAGTCCGCCGAGCGGGCGGCACTCGCCGGCATGCTCCGGGAAGTGGCGATCCGCTACGACAACCTCTGGCGGATGCCAATGCCCTACGTGATGGCGATCCACCAGGCCCCGACCGACGGCGGTGACTACGCGGCCTTTCCCTTCCACGTGGAATTCCATCCCCCACTGCGAACGCCGAACACGCTCAAATACCTGGCCGGCCCGGAAGTCGGCGGCGGGTCGATGACCAACGAATCAAACCCCGACGAGAAAGCGGCCGAACTCCAGGCCGTCGCCGGGCCCCTCTACCGCTCCCTCGCCTCCGGAAATCTTCCATGAATCGCGACCGGCTCGACCAGCTGCGGCAGCTCCTCTGCAACCTCCAAACAGCGGTGCGGGCGGGGCTCGTGGAGGCCCGCGAGGTGCATTCCACCGACGCGCTCGCGGCGGTGGCCGAAGTGACCGCGGCCGACACGATCTACGCGATCGACAAGGTGAGCGAGGAGGTGATCCTCAGATGGTTCGCCGCCAACTGGCCCGGCGACTGCCCCGTGGAACTCGTGATGGAAGGGGCCGAAGGGGGCGACGCCCACACCTTTCCCCGCGGCACGCCGGCGGCAGCCTGCGAGTGTGTCTGCATCCTCGACCCGATCGACGGCACCCGAAACCTGATGTACGACAAGCGGTCGGCCTGGATGCTCGCCGGACTGGCCGGCCGCCGGCCGGAGGGCACGCGGCTGGGCGACATCCTGGTGGCCGCAATGACGGAGCTTCCCACGACGAAGCAATGGGCCTCCGACCAGATCAGCGGCGTCCGCGGCTGCGGGCCAGGCGGTCTCGTGGCCGAGCGGTTCGACGTGCGGACCGGTGGCCGGCAGCCGCTGGCGATCCGCCCCTCACAGGCGACCGACTTCCGCCACGGCTTCGCCTCGATCGCGAAGTTCTTTCCCGAAGGCAAGACGATGCTCGCACGACTCGAGGAGGCGCTGTGGGAATCGCTCTATGGCCTCGGGCAGTCGGCTTCGCCGGTGGTGTTTGACGACCAATACATGACCACCGGCGGCCAGATCGTGGAACTCATGACCGGCCACGACCGGATGCTCGGCGACCTGCGTCCGCTCGTGTATGCCAAGCTGGGGCTCGATTCAGCGCTCGTCTGCCACCCCTACGACATCTGCACCTCCCTCTTGCTGAAAGAAGCCGGCGGAATTGTGGAAGACCCGTGGGGCAGGCCGCTCGACACGCCGCTCGACACCACCTCGCCCGTGGCCTGGATGGGCTACGCCAACGAGTCTCTCGCGGCCCAGGTGCGGCCGATCCTCCAGCGGCTGCTCCGGGAACAGCTCGCATGACCGGTCAGGCGGTTGGTGAGGCGCCAGGCCGGCTCGACGTGCTGGGCGGAGTGTCGGATTACAGCGGAGGCCTCGTCCTCCAGATGCCGCTGGCAGCGACGACCCGCGTGAGCCTGGCGGCCAGCGACGAGCCGGCGATTCGGGTGTCGAGCGGCCAGGCCGGGGAGGCCCGGTCGGTGGTCGTGCCACTGCCCGAGTGGGAGGCGATGCGGGCCGACGCCGATCCGGCCGCGTTCGGCCGCGGGTGGCTCGACGCCCACGGCGTGCCCGGCTGGGCCCGCTATCCGCTCGGCTGCCTCATCCTCTTCGGCCATCACTTCGGCTGGGAGCCAGCCGCCGGCCTGGCGATCGAGGTGCGGTCAGACGTGCCCGTGTCGATGGGTGTCAGCAGCAGCGCGGCCCTCGAGGTCGCCACCCTCAGGGCTCTCGAGACGTTCGCCGGCCGCCGCTTCGCAGGCACGGAACTCGCCCGGCTCGCCCAGCGGGCCGAGAACGAGATCGTCGCCGCACCCTGCGGCCTGATGGATCAGCTCGCCTCGGCCCATGGGCGGCCGGGCCGCCTGCTCCCGATCGAGTGTCGGCCCGATCGGCTGCGGGAGCCGGTGCCGCTGCCGCCGGGCGTGATCGTGGCTGGCTGGCCAAGCGGCGTGGCCCATGCGGTGAGCGGCTCACCCTATGGCGTCGCCCGGGCGGCGGCATTCATGGCCAAGCGGATCCTGGCCGGCTGCCTCGGCCGCCCCCTCGACTATCTGTCGCAACTCGCCCCATCGGTCGTGGCATCCGTGCCGCCGGCCGGGCTGCCCGACACGCTCACCGGAGCCGAGTTTGTCGCCCGCCATGGAGGCGTCGACGACCCGCTGTCACAAATCGAGCCCCATCAGGCGTATCCGATCCGTGCAGCCGCCAGCTTCGCCGCGGCGGAAACCTTTCGGGCCACCGTCGCCGAGCAACTGCTGCGACAGGGCCCGCAGCCCGGCCTGGCCGAGACCGTGGGTGAACTGCTCGCGGAGTCTCACCTCGGCTATACGGCAATCGGCCTCGGCGCTCCTGAGACGGATCGGATGGTGGAGGCGGTGAGAGCCCTCGGCGCCACCCAGGGCTTCTACGGGGCCCGGGTGAGCGGCGGCGGCTGCGGCGGCACGGTGGTGGTGCTGCTCGAAGAAGCGTCGCTCCCCACACTCGAACACCTCGCGGCGAGTCTCACCGGCACTCAGATCATTCGCTAGCCACAGGCTTGGAGCCTGCGGAATCCGGCTGGCATTGAAGAGGGCCAACCGGAGCTGAGCCGACCCGCATTCGGGCAGGCTACAAGCCTGCCCCCACGGGTCAGCTGGACCCCGGGCCCACAAGGACTTCGAGGTCTCACGGGTCAGCTGGAACCCGGGCCCACAAGGACTTCGAGGTCTCACGGGTCAGTTGGAACCCGGGCCCACGAGGATTCTTGGTCTCACAGGTCAACTGGAACCGGGCCCGGTGGGGCCCATCAGGGTCTTGGGCAAGTCGACCGGTGGCCGCAGGC
>JBJOHE010000358.1:0-7896 GCA_046047895.1 Planctomycetota bacterium
TGTCACCCGTCCCTGGCGCGGCCGACTTGTCCATCGTTCGGAATCTCCCCTACATTCTCGGGTTTCCCAGCCGCGGTCCCCGGTGAAACAGCCCTCGATGCCAGCCTCGTCGACGTCCTCGACCACGCCCACCTGGACGGCGGTCTGCCTCGCGCAGGCCGAGGCGGCAGGAGACAAGGCAGCTCCGCCGCCCCTGTTTCAGTTTCTGCCGCTGGTGGCGATCGGCATCGCGGCCTACCTGCTCCTGTTCCGTCCGGAGCGGGAGCGACTGAAACGGCAGCAGTCGATGCTCGGGGGCCTCAAGAAAAACGATCGGGTCGTGACCTCCGGAGGCATCTACGGCACCGTTTCGGCGGTGGACCGGGACGCCGATCGCGTCACGCTCCGGGTCGACGATTCAGCGAACGTCAAACTCACCGTCACGCTTTCGAGCATTGCTCGGGTGCTGGGCGGCGAAGGCTCCGGCAATCCGACGGGCTCCTAACCGGCGGCCGCGACCATTCTTTTCCCAGCGATTCCAGACAGAGAAGCGAGCATGAACACCCCCACGACCAGCCTTCTCCTCCTCGCCCAGGCCGCCGGCGATATTGCCGCGGAGCCCGTCGCCGGCATGTCATGGTGGCAGACCCGCCAGGCTGCCTGGCTGATCACGCTCGCGGTATTCATCGTGCCGACGCTCCTGGCGTGGCTCGTCTCGAAGAGCCTTCGGCTTCCCGACATGTGGGGTCGACTGGCCACCGTGCTGGTGGCGCTCGCCGCCGGCGGGGCGATCTGCTGGATGGGCTGGCCGCCGCGGCTCGGCATCGATCTCAAGGGCGGGTTGATCCTCGTCTATGAGGTGGCTGCCGGGAGGCAGGGCCAGATGCGGGTCGACGACTGCATCACTGGGATCGAGCGAATCGCCCTCGCAGAGGAAGGTAGCCAGGCGTCGGTGGAGCGGCGGCCCGGTGGAAAGCTCCGGGTGAGGCTCGACACGCCCGATCCCGCCGCCCGGGAGGCGTTTCTCGCCGAGATGAAGCAGGCCCAGTTCGACCAGGTCTCCGTCAAGGAACTCTCCCGTGAGGCGGGCCCCGATGCGCTCGTGATCGAGTATCAGATCACGCCGCAGGCGGCGGCCGTGCCGATGGACAAGCTCGTGGCCGCTGTCAGCCGCCGCGTCAATCCGGGCGGCCAGAAGGAAGTGACCGTGCGGCAGTTCGGCCTCGACCAGATCGAGGTGATCCTGCCCGAGGTCGAGCAATCGGAGGTGGAGCAGGTCAAGAAGGTGATCTCGAGCGCCGGCGTGCTGGAATTCCGGATGCTGGCCAACCGCAATGACCCGCGGCACCGGGCGGCGATCGCCGTGGCCGAGAAGTCGCGGGGCTCCTCGGCCCGGCAGGATGGCAAGCTGCTGGCCCGCTGGGTGCGGCTCGACCCGGCCAAGATGCAGGTCGACGAGGGCATGGTGACTCGGCCCGCTGGCGAGGAGGCCGAGGTGCTCGTGATGGTCGATCCCTACAACGTGACGGGTGGGGATCTCAGCCGGGTGAGCCCCGATCTCGACGACGCCACGCTCGCCCCCTGCGTCAGCTTCCTGCTCAAGAGCGACGGGGCCCGTCGGTTCGGCGTGCTCACGAGCAAGAACCTCCCAGACCAGGCCAACGGCCTGCAGAGCCGGCTGGGCATCGTGCTCGACGACGTGCTCCAGACGGCCCCGGTGATCCAGAGCACGATCACCTCGAGCGGCCAGATCACCGGCAACTTCGATCAGGCCGAGGTCGACTTCCTGGTGGAGGTGCTCAACGCCGGCAGCCTCCCCGCGGCCCTCGAGAGCGAGCCGATCAGCGAGCAGCGGATCAGCTCCCAGCTTGGCGACGACACGATCCGGTCTGCCCGGCTGGCGATGATGCTCGCCACGATCCTCGTGCTGACCTTCATGCTGGCCTACTACCGCTTCTCCGGCTTCGTGGCCGACCTGGCCGTGCTGATGAACGTGGTGCTCGTCGTGGCCGTGATGATCTCCTTCAAGGTGGCCTTCACGCTCGCTGGCCTGGCCGGCCTCGTGCTCTCGGTCGGGATGGCGGTCGACGCGAACGTGCTGATCTATGAGCGGATGCGAGAGGAACTCGATCGTGGCTCGGCCGTGCGGATGGCGATCCGCAATGGGTTTCAGCGGGCGTTTTCCACCATCATCGACTCGAACCTGACGACGCTGATCACCGGTATCGTGCTGTTTGCGATCGGCACCGATCAGCTCAAGGGCTTCGCGATCACGCTGATCCTCGGCCTGGCGCTCAACCTGTTCACGGCCGTCTTCTGCTCGCGGGTGATCTTCGATCTCGCCGAGCGATCTCGCTGGCTGCGGAAGCTCTCGATGGGGCGGATCCTGGGCCACACCCATCTGCGGTTCGTATCGTGGGCCGGCACGGCTGCGACGGTGGCCGTGGCCCTGATCGCCCTGGGAGCCGTCGCCGCCGCCCGGCGTGGCTCGGAACTGTTCGACATCGACTTCACCGGCGGCACGAGCGTGCAGGTGGAGTTCAAGGAAGGTGAGGAGTTGCCAATCGCCGAGGTCCGGCGGCTCGTGGGCGAGAAGCTCGAGTCGGCGACCGTCAGCGCGGTCACCCTTGCCGAGGGTGTCTCAAACCGGCGGTTCAAGATCGATACCGCCAACCAAGACCAGGCGCAGGTGGAGCAGCTTCTGGAGGAGGCTTTCCCCGGCCGGCTCGCCACCCACACGATGTCGTTCGGCGAACTCGAGATCACGCCGGCCCCGGCTGCTGAGGCCGGTTCGGCCGACGGGGAATCACCGGCGGCCCGCCTGGCCGTGTCGGCCCCGCTCACCTTCCCGGAGAAGATCGGCCGCCAGGCGCTCGTGGCCACGGTTCGCGAGGCCCTGGAGGCGGAAGGCCTTGCCGACGCCGACTTCGATCTCCAGGCGGAAGACCCGACGGCCGGCAACGACAAGCCATGCCGGGCCTGGGCCTTCTCCACATCGCTGGATGCCGACGCCACGCGGAAGGTGCTCGGCCGGATGGCGGCCGACCTGGCCGACACCCCGGTCTACCTCTCGGCCAACGCCATTGGCGGGAAGGTGGCCGGCAACACGCGGGTGACGGCCATCTATGCCCTGGCGGCGAGCCTCGGGCTGATCGTGCTCTACATCTGGGTGCGGTTCCAAAACGTGGCCTTCGGGCTGGCGGCTGTGGTGGCGCTCGTGCACGACGTGTCGGTGGCCCTGGCCTGCCTGGCCCTGAGCCGATATCTCGCCCCCTTCATGGGCTGGGCCTTGGTGGATGAATTCCGGATCAGCCTCGACGTGGTCGCGGCCCTGCTGACGATCGTCGGCTTCTCGATCAACGACACGATCGTGATCTTCGACCGGCTCCGGGAGATTCGGGGCAAGGCGAAGTTTGTCACGGCTGAGATGGTGGATCGGGCGGTGAACCAGACCCTCAGCCGCACGATCCTCACCTCGGGCACGGCCTTCCTGGCCGTCCTCATTCTCTACCTCGTGGGCGGCCAGGGCATCCACGCCTTCGCCTTCACGATGCTCGTGGGTGTCGTCACGGGCACCTTCAGCTCGATCTACATCGCGGCGCCGCTTGTGCTCTGGCTACAGCATCGCTTCGGCGAGGTGGCCGAGCCGGCCCGTGGAACACTGACGCAGCCGGCCTAGGCCACTTGACCGTTGAAGGACCGGCCCGGGGGGCGGCAAAAGTCGCGTCGCGGGCGAGGATACGCCCCGATGCTCCGCGAGCGTTCGCCGACCCCCCGGGCCTCCCGGCACGGTGAAGGACCGGCCCGGGGTGCGGCAAAAGTCGCGTCGCGGGCGAGGATACGCCCCGATGCTCCGCGAGCGTTCGCCGACCCCCGGGCCTCCCGGGACAGTGTTTTTTGCGTCTCGGCGATGCCTGCGGGTTCGCCGGCGGTTGTTCCGAGCTCGGCGACTGGGAAACCCTGCGGCTGGTGACGGCTGGAGGGCGCTGGGTGTTCCTGCCGCCCGCGAGCCGACGTGGCATTCGAGCCGCCCGAGCCGGTGGAGGGTGGCATCCTTGACGAGCGGACTTCGCCCAGCCCTTGGCTTGCCGGGCACGGCCGCCGGGAGGGCACTGTGGAGCGACTCGCGCGGACGATCAGGCTGGTGACCGGCCTCGGGATGGTGGCCGCAGGCACGTCGTTGGCCGCGCCCGCCGCGATTGAACTGCACCGCTGGTGGCAGGCGATGTCGCGGCCAAACGTCGCGACCCCCTGGCCTGCCGGAGCGGCAGCTCCCACGCAGGTGTCGGCGTCTGTCGATCCCCGAGCCGAGTTGCCGCCGGCAGGTCTCCTTGCAGGTGAGCGGGCTGCCGATCCCGTGTCGCTCGATCGCGACTATGTGCTGCCGCCGCCTCCTGCGCCGCTGCCGCCGGTGGCCAGCGGCGGATCGCAGCCGGCCGAGCCGCTTGCCGTGGCCTACCGCTCGACGCTCGATGTTCCACCCCCGCCGCTCCTCGACGGCCAGCAGCCGCCGCCGCTGGCGACCGGCTGGTCGGCCCGCCAGCCGGATCCGGTCGGCTATCGGCCGCCGCCGGCTGCCCAGGCGATGGTGTATGTGATCCGCGACGGCGACGACCTGACCGGGATCGCGACCCGCTTCTACGGCCATCCGGCCGCAGCCGCCGCGATCTGGGACGCCAACCGGGGCCTGCTGCCCGATCCCGCGATCCTGCCGATCGGGGCCACGCTCCTCCTGCCACACCCCGATGTGATCGGCGGGCTCGTGCAGGCCGGCCCGCGGGCACCGACGATCGAGCCAATCGGCAGCCCCGGCGGGATCAGGGCCGTCGGTCAGAGGAGGCCTTGATGAAGGCCGTGATCAGGAAGGCCGGATCGGGCCGCCGGTTGTCGGCCCGGAGCGAGGCGAAGGCGTCGCCCTGGACGATCCCGCCCCGCTGATTCTTGCCGTCGAGTTCGGCGAAGATGAGCGTGGCATCGCCCTGCTTGGCGGCGGAACGGTTCAGCAGCCGGCTGTCGAACCATTCGGTTGGCCGCCACCGCTTGAGCTGCTCGAAGACCTTGTCGGCGTCGCGGCAGGTCGGGCCGGCGATGATCATCACCGGCAGCTCGGTCCTGACAGGCTCCTGCGACAGGGCCGGCAGAATGGGGAAGCCCTTCGTCGCGAAGGCGGGCTCGATCAGCACAAGCCCTTTCACATCGCCACCCTGTTGACGGTTGGTCAACGGCGGCCAGGCGGCGTCGGCATTCGTCCAGTGGGCCGCCAAGGCCGCCCCCAGGCCCGACCCCACCACATACAGCCGATCGATGCCCTCGGCGGTGCCCGTGCGTTCCACCAGCCAGAGCCGCACCGCCTCGATGTCGCCCCGGAGCGGCGCCTGCCTGCGGACCTTGCTTCCTCCGCTCGCGATCATCGCGAGGAAGTCCTGCTTCTTGAGCAGGTCTGCCGGCTGCCGATTGCCTGCCGCCCGCTCCATGTCGGACGTGACCGATTCCCCGTGGCCCCGCAGGTCGGGAACGACTACGGAACACTCCGCCTCCTGGAGCGCGAGGGCAAGTGGCTCGACCGACTCGTGCGACCCGCCGAGATCATGGATCAGCAGCACCGTCGCCAGCGGCGTCGCCCCCTGCCGAACGGGGTAGTGCCAGGCCGTCAGGTCGAACCGATCGCCCGTGGTCAGTTCAAGACGCACCGGCGGCACCCGCTCGATCGTCGCCGCATCGGCCCCCAGAATCGGGCCACCGGCTCCGCCGGCCACGACGACGGCCAGGGCGATTCCGATTCCCCTGAACACGTTCGGCACCATCCATCCGTTCCGCATGGTCGCTCCTCGCCAGGACTGTCGCTGCCGTCGCCATCTGTGAGAGCCGGCAGGCCGATTCCACCGTGTAAGGATATCCCCTCGCACCCTCGGAATGCCACGACGATCCATCGAGTGCCAGGTCGCCGGCCGGTGGAATCGGCGAGGCAATCTACGGTACGATAGAGGGTAGGAATGTGAGGGCGGCAACGGCGACGGTGGAGCGAGGCAGTGGCATGGGAATGATCGACCGATTCCGCCGCAGCCCGTCCGCGGAGGGCGCTGAAGGCCCGCTGCAGGCCGACCAGTCTGCGCCCGCCTGGCTCGTCAGCCTGGTGGTTCATGTCGTGGTGTTGCTGGGCCTGGCCCTCGCAGGCTGGCAGCCGATCGTCACGCCGCCGCAGCGGGTCACGATGCTCGACCCCACGGTCGAGCCCGAGCCTGAAATCGTGGAGATTCGTCGGGAACTCGACGTGTCCGACGAGCCCGCCGAAGACGTCGGTGGCGAGCCCGATCGCGGCCTCGGCGAGGCCGCCTCGTTTGCCCCGTTGCCGGCGGTCGAGCCGGTCGTCCAGGTGGACCTCCCCGATGTCGAGGTCGCGGCGGTCGAGGTCGAGGTCAATGACGCCCTGGCGGCTGATTCGTTCGTGGAGCCGTTTTCCAGCCTGGGCGGGGCCCAAGGGATTGGTGAGGCCCGCGTGGCCGGCGCCGTTGATCGGCTCACCCGCGAGATCGTCGCCTCCCTCGACGACAAACCCACGCTCGTCTGCTGGGTCTTCGATCAGTCGGTCAGCCTCGCCGGCCAGCGGCAGGAGATCGCGACCCGGCTGACGCGGGTGTTTGACGAACTCGGCGTCACGGCGGCCGGCCGAATCCACGAACTCAACAACCTCGTCTTCGCCTACGGGAAGGAGGTGACCAAGGTCACCCCCGCGGCCACCGAGGACGTCGCCCAGGTCGTGGCGGCGATCAAGGCGATCCCGGTCGACGAATCGGGCATCGAGATGACCTTCACCGCCATCGGCGCCGCAGCCCGGGAGGCTGACAAGGTCAAGCTCGGCGGTCGCAAGAACGTGCTCGTGATCGCCTTCACCGACGAGGTTGGCAACGACCAGCAGTATGTCGATCCGGTCGCAGAATTCTGTCGGCGGCATGCGATCCGTGTGTTCGTGGTGGGGGTGCCGGCCCCCTTCGGCCAGCAGAGCGTGCGATTCAAGTTCGTGGAATTCGACCCCCGCTACCAGGATGCGGAGCAGTGGGCCCAGGTCGATCAAGGGCCCGAAACCTTCTATCCCGAAGTGGTGCAGGTGCGACCGAAGGACGCTCCGGACGAGCCGATCGACTCCGGTTTTGGTCCCTTCAGCCTGTCGCGGCTCTGCGCTGAAACCGGCGGTGTGTATTTCGCCGTCCATGCCAACCGCGAGGCGAAGGGCCGGGTTCGTGATCGAGACGTGGCCCCGATGACGTCGGCCTTGCGGCGGTTCTTCGATCCGGGCGTGATGCAGGCCTACGCCCCCGACTACCTGAGCACGGCCGAACTCGACAAGCGAATCGCCGCCAACCGGGCGAAGCGGGCCCTCGTGGAGGCCGCCCAGGCGGCGGCGGCAGAGCCGCTCGAGGGAGCGGTCATGGAGTTTCCCCGCGAGGATGACGGCAAACTCGTTGGGCTCCTGAGCGAGGCCCAGAAGCAGGCGGCCCTGCTCGAACCCCGGATCAACCGGCTGTTCGAAACGCTGGAGCGAGGGCGGGGCGACCGCCCCAAGATCAAGCCCGAGGAGAAGCGCTGGCAGGCTGGCTATGACCTCGCCATGGGGCGGGTGTTGGCCACGAAAGTTCGGATCGAGGCCTACAACGCGATGCTGGCCGCAGCCAAACGGGGCATGAAGTTCACCGACCCGAAGAGCGATACCTGGCGGCTCGTGCCGAGCGATCAAGTGGCGATGACCATGGTGGGCGCCCAGGTGGCGAAGCAGGCCGACGAAGCCAAGGAATTCCTGACCCGTGTCGTGACCGATCATCCCGGCACCCCCTGGGCCAAGATCGCGGCCGAAGAACTCGCGACGCCTCTGGGCTACGAATGGCGAGAGGCCCACACGGGCGTCAACGCCCCGAAGCCCTC
>JBJOHE010000359.1:0-6770 GCA_046047895.1 Planctomycetota bacterium
GAAGTTCACCCCGCCCAGGGACGTCGAGTTCTTGAATCCCTGGTCCTTCAGCCGATCTCCGAACAAGGAGCCGACGAAGCCCCCCGCACCCAGCGAGGCCGTTCCTGCCAGCAACGCGGGATTGCGGGCGTAATCCCGCAGCTTCGGGTTGCTGCCCACGGTGCCCCGGCCCGTCACGCTGTTCTTGGCGCTGATCGAGGCGGAGAGCGTCACCCCGGATGCGTTGTTGGTGGCCACGAGGTTGCGGAGTTCCGTCGCCTCGTTGCCAGAGGCGTCTCGGATCGCAGCCGGAACCGGCTTGGCGGCCGTCGCCGTCGGCGGTCGGTAGGAAACGTACACCAGTTGCTGGAAGCCGACCTTGCTGGTGCTCCGCAGATTCACGAGCAAGGTCGTGGCGGTCGTGTTGCTGATCCGGTCGGTCGTGTTGGTCTTGTCGAGGCTGCCCGCATCGACGGCCAACTCGGTCGCGCCGAACAGCCGCCGGGTCGTCAGCAGGTTGGCGGCGGCGGTGACCGTGCTCGCGCCGCGGTACGCGACGAGACTCGCCCCGCTGGCCGGCCTCCCGTCGGCAAGCGAGGCCTGGAGCGGAAACCACCGCACCAGGTCGGCGTCGGTCGCCGAGGGGGCGGTGTTCATCAGCGCCTCAACGGCGGTCGACGAGAGCGCCGTCGAATAGAGACGGACGTCGCGGAGGCTGCCCACGAGCGTGCCGCTGGTCGCCGTCTGGTCGGTGCCGCCGATCAGTAGCCGCTGCCAGGCGATCGCCGAGAGCTGCCGGCCGGCGGGAACGGCCAGGGTGCCGTCGCCGGCGTCCGCACCGTCGATCAGGAAGGCGACCGCCCCCGTCGCTGAGACCGTGACGGCCACGTGGGCGAACCGGCCCGTCGGCCGGTTCGCCGCCGCCTGCTCCTCACCGGTCACCGTCAGCGGTCCGACCCCCGGGGCCGAGAAGCCGAGGGACAGCCTGTTGGTCGGCAGCCACGACACCGAGAGCAGCTCGCCCGCGGAGCCGGAGAGCGCGAACAGGACGGTGGGGCCGGCGGCGGCGGCGTCGCTGTCGAGGTTGAACCAGCCGGCGAGCGAGAGCCCGGCGAGCGACTCGGAGAGGGTTGCCGACAACACGGCCGCCCGGTCGGTCGCCGAGCCGTCGAGTTCGAGGGTCCGGGCATCCTCGTTGGCCGCGAACACCGAGAACGAACTGGCGTCGGGCAGGCGGGTCTTGTCGATCGCTTCATTGAAGGTCAGGGTGACCTGGGACGACGTGCTGGTGAGGCCCGTCAGGACGGGCCCGGTCTGGTCGACGACCGCCTGGATCACGTTCGACGTGACCGTGACCCCGCCGCTCGTCACGCGGGCGCGAAAGCGGTAGCTGCCGGCCGGAAGCCCGACTTGGGACGTCGTGGTCGTGGCCCACGTGGCGCCGCCGTCGGTGGACCGCTGGTAGACCACCACCGAGCCGACCGGCTGCCCGGTCAGCGCGAGGGTGAACGTGCCGTCGGCGCCATCGGTCCGCTCGCGGACCGCCAGCGTGCCGGCGCCGTCGTCGGCCGCTTCGACCACCGTCGTCGTGGCTTCGGTGGCCGGCTGGGAGTTGTCGCCGTCGAGGGCGGGAGCCGACACCTGCACGAGCCGGGTGGCGCTGGCGATCTGTCGGCCGGCGACGTACCGCGGCGTGGCCCGCACGAGGTCGGGCTCCTCGACGGCGAGCTGAAACCGATCGGCGCCGAGGTAGATCAACTGGATTTCCAGCCCCGGCGACAGCCCGATCGGACTCCGTGAGGCCAGGACCGTGGGGACGGTGAACGAGAGGTAGTGCGTCGCGTTGGCGGAGGGCTCGGCCGTGAACTGCAGCGGCGTGACGCCGGCCGCGTCCTGATAGAACCGGAGGCCGGCTCCCGCGGCATCGACCGCCACGAAGACCTGCTGGAAATCCGCCAGGCCGCCGACGGGATCGGACGTCGCGGTGCCCCCGGCCCCGGCGTTCATCGACCCCATGATGGTCGAGGCGTAGCGGGCCTCGTACACGGCCCCGCCCGCGACCACGGGGACGGCGCTTGCCGGAAGTTCGATGCCCGCCCAGAAATTGCTGCCGGCCTGCACCCCGGCCGCTGGCACGGCCGTGCGGAGACTCGACTCCCCCGGCTTGAAGAACTCACCATCGGCATAGAACGTGACCGTGTCGGCCGCGGCCGCCGTCAGGCCCGGCAGGGTGATGACGTTGTTGGCGTTGTCGATCGCGGTGCCCGGATCGAAGAACAGGTAGGGCTGTGGGACAACGAGGCTGAGCGACGCCTGCGCTGCCGGATGCTGCCGGGCGCCGGTGAGGCTGCTTCCCTCGGCGGCCGCCTGGAGCCGAAACTCCCAGCGGTCGGCCTCGTCGAGCCCGGGCTCACGGACGTAGAACTGCGGGCCAGCGGCCGGCGACCAGGACGTTCCCTGTCGGATCAGTCGCCCGACTCCGGCGGCATCGAATGTTCCGGCAACCCCCGTGTAGCGGAGGTAGGCGGCGGAGAGCACGCCCGTCGCCAGCGACTCGAAGTAGAGCACGTCGCCCGGTTCCAACAGCAGCGTCGCGCCGGCGACCGGCTGACCTGCCCCGTCGTAGAGCACGCCGCCGGCGGACAGGAACGCATCGGCTCCGAACAGCTCGCCGTCGGGCATGCTCACGAGCCCGCCCGCCAGGGTCACGATCAGAAAGTCGACCAACCCCCGGGGGCGGGCTTCGCCGGGCTCGGCCGCGAAGCCGAACACCTGATCGACCAGGTTCAACGCCCGGCGATTGCTCGTCACCTCGCTGAACGTCACCGCCTGCGTGTCGTCGGAGTCGACGTCTGCCGAGGCGATCCGGGTGATGGTCGCGAGCGGTGGACTGGACCGCGGCTCCCGGGCGGTGATCTGCACGGTGGCCGTCACGGACGGGAGCGACACACCCGCCTGCGGAGTCAGGCGGATGCCGTTGGGAAGGGGCGTGGCGGCCGCGGCCACGACGCCCACAGCGGACGATGCTTCGAGGTCCGCCAGGAGCGCGTTGCGCACTTCCTGCACTTCCGTCGACGTGACCTGCGACTGGACGGTGATGGGAGCCGTGGCCGGATCGTCGTCGTCGATCGAGAGCTCGATCACGTCGCCCACCACCCAGCGGCCGGCAAGCTGGATTTCGACCGCCGCGGCGTCGTCGGCCGGCACGATCGTCGCCGATGGTGCCGCTTCCGTGACCGAGACGGTCACGCTGAATCCTGCGTCCGGATCCGCCGCGGTCAGCAGAATGCTGTCGTCGTCGTCGCCGGCCACGATCAGGAGATAGGAATCGTCGCCGTAGCCGACCCCGTCCGTGCTCAGCAGGGCGTTCAGCAGCGCCTCGCGAATCTCCTTCACGTCGGAGCCACCAGCCGTGGTCGACACCGCGATCGTCGCGGGCTGGGGGCCGGTCGAGGTCAGCCGTACCGTGACCGTGTCGCCCGCCTGCCAGTCGCCGGAGAGGGAGATTTCCTCCTGCTGGGGCGTGGCTCGATTCGTGGCATAGACCAGCGTGGCAAACCCCGAACCGGGAGTGCGGGCGGTGAGCAGGACGGCATCCTCGGAGGCCGGATCCGCCGAGGCGACGACGTAGGCCTCGTCGCCGTAGGTGAAGCTCAGCGCGTCGTTGATCGACGCGATCAGGTCGTCCCGAACCTGACGCCGGGTCTGCGTGACCGCCGTCGCCGTGATGGCCGGAGCCGGGCTCGCGGCGGCCGTCACCGTGGCCGTGACGGTAAACGGCTTGTCGGCATCCTCGGCGAGCAGCCGGATCACCCCGGCGGTCGGCTCGGCGCTGGCCGTCAGCAGCGCGGCCGGGACCATGCCGAGGCCCGCGGTGTCGTTGATCGCGTCGATCAGGGCAGTCCGAACGGCCGCCAGCGTCGGGTCGCCGACGGTGATGCTGACCGGAATCGCCGGGCCGGACGAAGGGGTGACACTCACCTGGATCGTATCGCCCGCCTGGAAGGTCCCGGTGAGGTTCAGCTGCCACTCGCTGCGCACCGCGACGGTGTGGGTGATGAAGTCGGAGAAGTCGCCGCTGTCGGCCGATGCGAGCACCAGATCAACGGTGTCGCCGTCGCGGTAGGAGCCCGCGAGGACCACCTGGTCGACCTGCCGGACTCCGGCCGTGGCCTCCGCGGCCCCGGCGTCGAGGTCGCGGCTGGTCAGGCCGAGCGTGCGGGTGCGGCCCTGCTCGAATCGAATCAGGTGCCGGCTGCCTCCGCCCAGCGAGGTGAGATCGACCACCCGGTTGGCCAGCGCGTCGTCGGGGGTGGCCGCCAGCGCGATCCGCCCCCAGCCGCGGTCGACCACGTTGAAGTCGGTGTCGGCCGTGAGGCCACCGATGGCGGCGCCATCGACGCCGTTCTGGGCGTCCTGCATCACGTAATAGGAGACGATCTGGCCGGGTGTGAACGTGGGCGCGCCCCCGGTGATCGTGTCGACCACGGCCGCCCCCGAGCCCGACGCGACCACCGCGGTCCGGAACTGGGTGCTGCCGGCGGTAGCGGTGAGCGTGAGGACTCCGGCGGCCTTGGTGCTGGTTCCGACCACGAACAGCGGCGGCAGTGAGGTGAGCGTCAGGGTCGCCGTCGACTCGCGTCCGCGAGTGACGACCTGGGACAGGCTGTATCCAACTCCCCCGCGCGAAGCTGCCAGCAGCAGGCCCGATGGGTCGAGCGGATCGACGTCGGCTCGCAGGAGGGCGTCCGCGGCGGCTCCGAGGCCGGCAGTCGCATTCACGGCGGCGATCAACGCGGTCCGGATCGCGGACAGGGACGGGTCGGTGACGGTGAGGCTGACCGGAATCGGGCTGGACGCCGGGGCCGTCGGCGTGATCGTCAGGTCGATCCGGTCGCCCACGCTCCACGTGCCAGCCAGGCTCACCACCGTTCGCTGACCGCCGCCGAGTTCGGGGTGTTGCCGGAGCCACTCGGCCAGGCCGTCGCGGACCTGCTGGACGTGCTCCGTGACCGCCGCCGCCGTGACCAGCGGCGGGACCGCCCGGGAACCGCCGCCGGCGGTCGTAACCACGGCCGACACCGTGAACGGGGCCGAGCCCGCCGTCGAGCCCAGCAGGCGAATGCCCTGGGGGTCGTCGGCGAGCGGGGTCGCGGCCAGGAATCGCTGCGGGCCCGTGCCGACCCCGGCCAGGCCGTTGATCGCGGTGATCAGCCCGTCGCGAACGCTCCCGGCCGCCTCCGACGCCACGGTGTAGGAGAGGTTCGTCGCCGCGCCCGCGGGCGAGGTGAAGGCGAGGAGGATGGTGTCGCCGACGGCGAACGTACCCGTGACCCGCAGCAGCTGTTCCGGCGCCAGGGCCGGCACGGTGTAGGTGGCCGAGCGCCGCAGGCCGTCCGGTGAGGAAACCTCCACCGCGAGTCGATCGCCCGTTGTGAACGTCCCAGCCAGGGTGACTTGATCGACCTGCTCGACCGTCGGATCCTTGAGCAGGATTTCGTCGCGACCGAGATCGACGACCGACCCGCTGCTGCCGTCGAACGAGCGAGTGGTCAGAAAGAACACTTCGTGGTTGGCGCCGGTCGCCGTTCGATTGTCGAGGTTGAGGGGCTGCCCCTCGGCCAGAACGTATTCGTGTCGGCCAGCATCGCCGTTGGCCCCGCCAGCGACCGGAAGGATCGCCGTGATCTGATACGGCGTGCCTGCCTGTGCCTCGGGAAGGACCGCCCAACGGTCGGTGTCGGTGAAGTCGGCGCTCGTCGGCGTCGCGGCAGGAAGCGACGTCGCGGCGACGAAGTAATAGGTCAGGCCGTCGATCCAGCGGACGACCGTGCCCACCCGGAGGTCCATGGTGTCCACCAGGCGGCCGGTCGAGTCCCGGACTGCGGTGGTGCCGTCGCTGAGGGTGTCGCCCCGGTAATCCCAAAAGTCATCGGCGTTGGAAAGGGTCACCCAGTCACCGACGCGGAGCTGACGACCCTCGGCCCGCGGCGGGGCCACGCGGGGCGGCCCGGCCGCCAGCGCCAGGCTGACACTGACCGAGAAGGGCGCCTCATCGCCGTCAGCGACAACCCGCCCCGGCGGGGTTCCGAGCTCCACGATGTTGTCGGCAACCTTGCTGCGGCTGGCGACGATCAGCCGCCCCAACGGCGCCTTGTTGATCACGGCGATCAGCGCGTCCCGGATCGCGACGAGCCGGTCTGCGGGCAGGGCCCCCGCCTCGGCCGCGGGGACGACGTACTCGAAGGTGACCGGCACGCCCCCGGGGGTGGCGCCGGTGACCATGATCACGTCCCCCGTCTCGAAGTCTCCGGTGAGGAGGATCTGGCCGGTCGCGGCGTAGGCCGCGGCAGCGGGCGAAAAGACGCTGGCTCCGCTCGGGCCGAAGAGCCCCGACGACGTGACGGTGGCCGCGGAAAGCGTGACCCAGGCGTTGTCGGGGCCCCCGTATTGATAGAGGTCGCCGCCGGGCAGTCGCACCACCTGCCCCACCGAGAGCCTGACCGTCGGATCGACGGCCAGGCCGGCGGCATCCGTGACGCCGCCGGCAGCGGTCACGGCGTAGACGTGCGACGCCGTCGGCATGACGCCGTTGGACGTGGCGCTCGGGCCGTTGGCCGGGATCGAGGCGAACGTCCGACGGCCGTCGGCGCCCGCGTTGATCCGCCCCGCCACGGTGACGACCGACTCGGTGTTGTCGACGCCGATCGCCGGCTGGAGCGTCAGCCGGCCATCACCCCAGATCGAGACGCGGGCGGAGGCGGAGAGTTCCGGCGTGGCGCTCGTGACGA
>JBJOHE010000360.1:0-2938 GCA_046047895.1 Planctomycetota bacterium
TCGGCCACGGCATCGCAAAAGGAATCGAGTTTCTTCGCGTATTCGGCCAGCAGCGGCGCTTCCGTCGCGTCATCGAACCAGGGGGTCTTGGCGGCCATCGTCATCTCCTCGGGGTGGTTGAAGTTGGTCGGAATGAAGACAAGGAATTCGGGTGGTCGGGGCGGACTCAGCCACTGATCACTTCGCGGATGGCGGCGGCCCGCTCCTGGAGCCGAGCCCGGCCGCCTGGCTGTTCCACTTGCTTCCGCCAATGGTCGGGGAGAAATCGCTTCTCGGTGCATTCGAGCACCGCCACAATCTCCTGCAGTTCTTTTTCGAGCCCTTGCGCGCTGGGCATGAAGTCGTCGAGCGCCGCCCGCAGGTCGTCGGCCCCGATCTCCGCCGGCACGGGAGCGTCCGTCTCGGCCGCCCGCTCCAGCCCGCGGCGGCGGGCTGCGAGCACCACGCTCTCGATGTCGGCCCCGGAGAGCCCAAGGTCGATGTCGACTGGACCCGGCAGTCCGGCCGCCAGCTTCACGCGGCTCTTCTTCGCCATCGCAGCGAACATCGCGTCGATCTCAGCCTGATCGTGGGGATAGAAGAGCGGGATGTGGACCTCGGCCCGGCCCTGCCGCTTGAGGTCGATCGGCAGGAGGTCGGGCCGGCTCGTGAGCAGCATCCAGACGATCTTGCCCCGGTAGCGGGTATCGCCCATCTGCCGGGCGATCATGGAGAAGACGCGGGCCGAGGTACCTGAATCACCGCCGCTCTCTCGCTTGCCGAGTGCCGCGTCAGCCTCGTCGACCACCACCACCACCGGCCCCAGGCTGCGGAGCACTCCCAGGGCATGCTCCAGGTTGCCCTCGGTCTCGCCCACATATTTGCTGCGGAAGTTCTTGAGCACGGCGCACGGGATGCCGACGCTTCCCGCGTAGCACTCCGAAATGAAGCTCTTGCCCGTGCCGACCGGGCCGCAAATGAGATACCCCATCGGCGCGCTCTCGAGTTGTCCCCGACGGATCGCTCGAGCGTCGGATTCGAGCCGATGCTTGGCCTCGACGTGACCGGCCACGGCGTCGAGCGTGAGCCGGGGCTCGATGAATTCAACCAGGCCGTGACAGCTCCGCTCGATCAGGTCTTTCTTCCGGGCGGCAAACTCCGGCCCGTCGGGCGCACTGCCATCGCGGCCGGCGAGCGTGATCACGCTCCGCAGGCTCTCGAGCGTGAGCCCGCCGGAAATGGCCGCCATCCGCCGCACCGCCGCGTCGTGCTCGGATGGCACCCCGGCCGCCGCCGCCGTCGCCAACGCGAAGCGTTCCCGCTGGGCTGCATCGGGCATCGGCACGTCGATCGCCACGACTGAACTGCTCGTCACCAGCCGGGGATGCACCTCGGCCAGGGTATCGGCCAGGAGCACCACCGCCACGTTCACCCGGCGGAGCAGCGGATTCGTCGCCCAGCCGAGGATCCGCACCAGCCGGGCGGCAGCCGATCGAGACCCGGCGTCTCCGGCAGGCACCAGATACTGAGCGTAGTCGAGCACCACGGCGATCCGCTTCCGCTGCTCGGGCGGATCGATCAGGTTCCGCTCCAAGATCGCATCGATCGCCGCAATGGCCGCATCGGGATCCCGCGGCCAGGAGGAAGCATGGCCAAGCCGTTCCGTGAGCCACTGGGCCATCGTTCGCAGTCGGGCTGGATCGGGGCCGGCCAGCGGGCGAAGACCGCGACCGACGTCGTACGAGAGCACGACATCCCACTGGCCAAAAAGCTCCCGCGACAGGAATTCGGGCACCGTACCCCAGGCATCGGCCGGATCGGGCCGGCCGTTCGTCGCCGGCTCCGCGACAGGCACAAGATCACGGACGTTGCCGGAGAGGAGAAAGACACAGCTCGTGCCGGAGAGATAGGCATCGCCGAGCCGTTCCGCCCAGGCGGGACACCAGGCCGGCAGGGCTGCGCTGCCGGTGGCCGGCTTCTTGCCGAGATCAGCGGGGCGGGAATCCCCTTCGCCATCGTTCCGGGCCGGAGCAGCGCCCGGGTGGGGTTCGGAATGGGTCGAGGTGGGGTTCACGAAGCGGCCTCGGCACGACGGAAACAAACGGCACTCAGCCGGCAGTGTGCTCGATCTTCTGCGAGCCAAGCTCCTTGTCGTCGGCTTTCACGCCGGCGGTCTCGGGCGTGACCATCCCCATTTCGATCTCGAACTGCCGGAGGGCATTGTCGGCCATCGCCTGCTCGACCGCCTCCTCCCGCTTGATCTCCTCGAGGCCCTGGCCCGAGAGGTCGGCCGCCACGCGAACCTTCGCCCGATTAAGGCCGATCTTGTCCTGGATCACGTCTTCGATCTGGCCGAAGTCGGTGGTGATGTCGAAGTTGAAGTCCTTGGCGAGCTTCGCGAATTCGGCCTCGGCGCGGGAGAGCTTGAGCTCGGCGTCGTACTTCTGAATTCGATTCTTGAGGTCGGCGAGCTTCTTCGTCGCGTGCTTCACCTTGGTGACGTTGTTGTTGTAGGCCGTCTCGTGGAGCTTGAGCTGCTCCTCGTTCTCGGCCATCTCCTTCTTCGCCTTCTGTAGTTCGAGCGCGAACTTCGCGGCGGTATCTCGCTCGCCAGCTTGGAGGTAGGCCTTCACCCGCGCTTCGAGCGAGGCGACGTGCTGCCGATCGTTGTTCACCTGCCGGGCCACCCGCTCCACGAGCGCCCGATATTGCTCAAGCCCTTCGCGGCCCTCCTTCATCTGATCGACCGCCTTGTCGTATTCGTATTGCAGCTGTGCGATCGGGTCAGCCGTCCAAAAGAAATTGGCCAGCTTGTTCATCTGGGCGGCGAAGGATTTCCAGATCTTTCCCAGGATCATGCTCGGGGGCTCCGCAAGAAAGGGGACGGCCGGAGGCGGACAGATGAGACGAAAGGGGTGACTGACGGGACTCGAACCCGCGACCCTCGGTACCACAAACC
>JBJOHE010000361.1:0-5467 GCA_046047895.1 Planctomycetota bacterium
GCGGGCGGAAGAGAAATACAGGCCGTTTCCCAGCCGAACAAGCACAAAAAAACGCGTAGACGAGGCTTGGGCACCCTCGTCTACGCGCTCATGAACGAGCCGCCCGCAGGCAGCCCGCCCAGACCTCTTCTAGTCCAGCCGCCGGGGAGCCTCAACCCTCGAATTCGACCCCGCGCCGGCCGGCCGAAAAACGGCGGCTCCAACACTCGAGAAACCCCTCTTCGGGGTTATTTTGGGGTAGGCCGGGCGATTCGGGAAACCTGGGCCGCCCCCCCCCTTTCAGGCCGAGAGGCTGATAGCGTCGGCCTGCCAGCATGGCTCTGGGGAGGCGAGTCGACCGCGAGGCCATGGCCCGCGCGGTCAGGGCCTTCACCAGCGGTGCGTGGGGCGATCGAGCACCTCGCGGAGCAGAATCAGTTTCCGAAGCTCATCCGGGGAACGCACCGCGGCGACGAGTTCATCCACCATTCCTGATGGGCGGCCGGATCCAGCGGCCGCCGCAGCCACCGGCACCTCGTGGGCGAGATCATGGGCAAAGGCCGCCGCGACATGGTCGGCGACGTCTCCTTCCCGACCAGCGAGTCCACCGATGCGACGCTCGCCCGCTGTATCACGCCGCGAGCCTGACCCTTTCGCCCCCGCCAGTCCTGCAGACTTCGCCTCGCTCGGCTTTCCGGACCGCGGGCGAGTCACTGGCCGTTGCGGCACCGGCTGCGGCTTCTGTCCGCGAAGGGCCTGGGCGAGAAACTCCTGAATCTCGCGGTCGATGTCGCCCGCTGGCGGCTCGGCCGCGGGCCGAGGTGGCCGGGCCGCCGCACGGGGTGCCCGGGCCGGCTTGGCAGCGGGCCGATCGGCCGGCTTGCCGGCGGCATTGCGAAACAGGTTCATCACCTGGGAGACGATCCAGATCAGCACGAACACGACGGGCAGAAGCCCTTCGAGCCAATCGAGTCCCGCGGCGAAGAGCACAGGGGCGGTGGGGAGCATGAGCAGGATCTCCTGCGCTGGATCGGAGCCGTAGCGGGCCTCAGCCGGCCGCAGCCGCTGGTGCCGATGAGGTGCCGCCGGCGATCGTCCGCCGCATGTCGGTATCAGCCTGCAGATTCCTGAGGCGATAGTAATCGAAGATCCCCAACTGGCCCCCGGCCAGCGATTCGGCCACGGCCTTGGGCACCTCGGATTCGGCCTCGACGAGCCCGGCGCGGCTCTCCTCGATCGCCGCGATCATCTCCTGCTCGCGGGCCACGGCCATCGCCCGCCGCCCCTCGGCGTTGGCGCGAGCCACGCGGGTGTCGGCCTCGGCCTGATCGGCCTGGAGCCGCGCGCCGATGTTGGCACCCACGTCGATGTCGGCGATGTCGATCGAGACGATCTCGAAGGCGGTGTTGGCGTCGAGCCGGCGGCCGAGCACGGTCTTCGAGATGACATCGGGATTCTCCAGCACGTCGGAGTGCTTCTCGGCCGACCCGATCGCCGACACGATCCCTTCACCCACCCGCGCGATGATCGTCTCCTCGGTCGCTCCGCCGATGAGCTGATAGAGGTTGGTTCGCACCGTCACCCGGGCCTTGACCTTGAGCTGGATGCCGTTCTTGGCCACGGCATCGAGCGACTCGCGGCCGCTGTTCTTTCCCGGGCAGTCGATCACCTTGGGATAGACCGAGGTCTGCACCGCCTCGCGGACGTTGCGGCCGGCCAGATCGATCGCCGCGGCCCGCTTGAAGTCGAGCTCGGTGATCTTCGCCTTGTTGGCGGCGATCAGGGCCTGCACGACCAGCGGCACCCGGCCGCCGGCGAGGTAGTGGGCCTCGAGCGCCTGCCGGGTAACGCCACTGGAGTCGCCGAGGCCCGCCTGCACGGCCATGATCTTGCTGCGAACGATCACCGCGGGGTTCACCCGCTTGAAGCTCATCGCCACCATGTCGAACAGCCCGATCCCGGCGCTCGAGAAGTAGGACTGCACCCAGAGCCGGAGGTAGCGGGCCACAAGGCCGAACACGGCCAGCCCCACGAGAATCAGAACGCCGAGGATGATCAGCGGCAGGAGTTTCACGAACAGGCTCCGAAAGCGGCGAACGGGTGGGAGCCGGTATGGCGGTGGCTCCCGGCCATTCAAGCCTGGTTTGCAGACGGGGGCGAGTCAAGTTCGTCGGCAGGGGCGGAGTTTTCCCTGATCTCGTCGAAATCGAACTCCTCGAGCAGGCTCGAGAGCCGGGGGGCTGCCGGCTCGTCGGGAGAGGCCCCCGCGGGCGTCAGCGGCTCCAAACCGGATCGGCTTGGATGATCCGCAGCCTGCCGCACGACGAGCGAGCGGCCTTGCACGGCCGTCACCTCGATCGCAGAGCCGGCCGCCAGGGGCCGGCCGTCGCTCACCGCCTCGAAGGATTCTCCGTCGAGTTCCACTCGCCCCCAGGGAAGCAGTTCGACCGTGGCGCGTCCTCGGCGGCCCACGAGTTCCCGCAGCCGACGCCGGACGGCGAGATCGGGTAGCACATCCTCGGCACCGGGAGGCGGCGGCAGCACCCGACGGCCGAGCGGCGTCGAGGGAAACCAGCGAAACGCGGCGACGAGGACCGCGGGCACCGCCAGGAACGTGCCGGCCAAGACCGTCATTCCTGCAGCCGCGCCGTGCTCCACGAAGGCGGTCGCCACGCCCGCCCCGAGCGCGAGCACGCTCAACAGACCGAGCACGCCGCCCGACGGCACGAACACCTCGAGCATGATCAGAGCCAGGCCCACCACGATCAGCAGGGCGATCCAGAGCAGCGGGCTCATGATGGCTCCGTCGGGGCGACGATGAGCCGGCCGCCACGCAGCTCGACGACTCGTACCGCCGTGCCCGGTTCGATCAAGATGCCCCCGCTCGCCACTTCCCACACCTCGCCGTCGATCAGCGCCTTGCCGGCCGGCGCGAGCCGGGTGGTCGTGAGGCCCTCGGCTCCGAGCAGTTCGGTCACCGACTCGGCGGGATCGAAGTCGGCCTCGGCCGGCGGCGCCAGCAGCACGCCCCGCAAGCCGGGTGTTGCCGGCAGCCACCGCTGGATCGCCACCGCAAGCACCGCGACCCCGGTCACCGCTCCCAGCACCCCGATCAGCGACCACTGCATCCGGTCGATCTGATAGTCGTTCATCGGCACCACGAACGACTGGCTGGCCAGCACGAGCGACGCGATCACGAGCAGCCCGCCGCCGAGCCCGAGCACGCCAAAGCCAGGCAGCACGAAGATCTCCGCCAGCACGCAGATCATCCCGGCTAGAAACAGCATCACCTCCAGCCAGCCGCTCGTGCCGTGAAGGTATTGGCTCCAGAAGTAGACGATGAAGGCGACGAGCGACACGAATCCACCGAAGCCGACGCCGGGCGTCTTGACCTCGATGTAGAGGCCGGCGAGCCCGACGAGCAGGAGGATCCAGGCCAGCCCCGGGCTTGCCAGCGCGTCGAGCAGCTGGTCGGCCCAGCCCGGCTCGGCCACGGCCAGATTCCCTTCGAGTCCGTAGGCCTGCCGGAGCCCGGAGAAGTCGCCGGCGAGGTGGGCCGCCAGCCCGAGGGCTGCGGCCCGCCGGCCATCAAGCGCCAGCGGGCTCGGCCCGAGCTCGGCCCCCGCCTGCCAATCGGCCCGGTCATCCCGTTCGGCGAGCTCCTCGGCCGTGAAGTATTCGACTCGGCCGGTGCCGCGTTGCTCAGCCCGTTGCACCTCGAACCCAGGGAGCACTGTCGCCAGCGGCAGCGACCAGGGCCGGTCACGCAGCCGGGCAACGCCTCCCCGCCAGGCGGCCGCGAGCGGTTCCGCCTGCCGCGGATCGATCACCGCCGCCCCTTCCCCGCCGAGCGTTGCGGCCGGCGACATCACCAATTCGTCGCAGGCCAGCGCCACCAGCGCCGCATCGCCGCGGGCCTCGCGAGGCACCCAGGCCACCGTCCGCACCCTGGCCGGATCGAGGCCGGAGAGCCAATTGGCCAGCACAAGACTCTGCTCCGGAGAGCCGCCCGCGGAATCGATCTTGAGACAGACGAAGTTCGCCCCATCTTCGATCGCCCGCTCGATCCGCTGCTGCACCCGCCCGATCGTGTCGGCGGCCGTGCTGCCCGACAGCACCACCTGCGCCGCCCGCCAGCCACCGTCGAGCGAGGGATCCCCCGCGAGGGCCTCTTCGCCGACTCCGAGGCCGCGGGCAAGCTCGGCGGGCTGTCCCGCGAGCAGGCCCACGAAGCCAAACTCCCGCGCCTGCCGGCCATCGAAGGCTAAGGGCGAGGCCGCGAGTTCGGTGATCGCGAGCACCGCGGCGCGATCCTTGACTTCGGCCAGGCCCTCGGGCGTGACAAACTCTTCGCCGGCGTCCGTCGAAACCCGCAGCAGCTTCAAGGCCGGATCGAGCATGCCCACCGCCACCAGAGGCGGAATCGTCCGGCGGCGGGCGGCGATCTCGCGATAGGCCACCCGCATGGCCTCGTCGACGAGCGGCTCACCCAGGTTGGCCGGCCCGAAGAGGGCGTCAGCCGGCATCGCGATCGTGTCGCAGGCCAAGGCCACGAGCACGGCATGCCCGTTGGCTCCTTCCGGCAGCCAGGCGATCGTCCGCACACCCGCAAGCCGAGGGCCCGTAAGAAAGCGAGCCAGCTCCAGCGACCGGCCAAAATCACTCGTGCCGGCATCGCTGCCATCGGCCGGATCAAACCTGATGACGAGCACGCCCCGTTCCCCGGCCACGCTTTCGAGCTTGTCGAGCTGGCGGATGATCGCCGCCTCGGCCTGGGTGTCGACCGTCCCGGCGATCGGCAACGGGAGCGGGAGCATCACCACCGGCGGATCGCCCCGAGCCCCGCCTGCGGCGACCGCGACAAACACGAGGCACAGGGTAGCCATGGCGGTCCGCACCACGCCGCGGACCGCCCCGTCGATGATCCGGTGAACGACCAAACCCTGCTGCATGGCCGCGCTCCAGAACTCGCTCCAACGCCAGCCAGATTTTAGAATGCCACCCAGGGGAGTCAAAAACGGCCGGCTGCCACTCGCAATCGCTTGCCCCGGCGACCCTGGCAGCCGTAGGCTGCGGACAGCGCAAGCTGCGGCAGCCGGCCGCTGCCGCTCGATCCGCTCGCGGGAGTACGCGGCGATGGATCTCCCCGACAGGTATGCCACGGTCATCGGCCGCAGGCTCGGGTTCGCCCTGCTGGCGTTCACGGCCCTCGGCCTGGCCATCGGGGCAAACAGATCGGGAGCGGCTGGGGCCTCGGGGACTCCGGGACAGATCCCCTCGGCGGCTGACCTCGACCGGCTCGTCGCTGAGCTGGGCGACCCCGACTACGCCGTGCGGGAACTCGCCGGCCAGCAGCTCGCCGCCGCAGGGGCCGCCGCCGCCGACGCCCTGCTCGCCGCCGCCGAAACGAGCACCGATCTCGAAGTGGCGCTGCGGGCCGGCTGGCTGGCCGCCTCGATCCCGCTCGCGACCGGCCGTGAGAGCCCCG
>JBJOHE010000362.1:0-10277 GCA_046047895.1 Planctomycetota bacterium
GATCCGGCTGGCCGAGTCCGACCTCCGCGACCTGGCCGCCGACATCGCGACCCTGGCCGACGTCGAGGGGCTCACCGCCCATCGCCGCAGTGTTTCAGTCCGGTTGGAACGGTCGTAGCGAATCCTCCGGCGACTTGTGCCCCCCGCCGATTCCATTGTTGGGAATGCGGTCTCGAACGCATCCCGAATGGCTCTCGACCAAAGACTCAGCAGGCTGGGCAACGGAGGCGAGGGGGTCGGCAAATGCTCGAGGAGCATTAGGGCGTATCCTCGCCCGCGACAATCCGAAGGAGTCGTTCCTACGACCGACCTTTGCCGCCCCCGAGCCGGCGATACACGTAACTCGGTTGCGCTCTAGACTTAAGACACCGCAGCGAACCCCGCCATGACTCCTTCCGCCGCATCCAGTCTCGTCCGCCCCGCCATCGCCGCCATCGAAGGCTATGTGCCCGGTGAGCAGCCCCAGACGGGCAAGTGGATCAAGCTCAACACCAACGAAAACCCCTACCCGCCTTCACCGGCGGTCGCCCGGGCGATCGCGGCCACCGTGGCCGGCCGGACGCTGGCGAAATATCCCGATCCGTTGGCCACGGTGTTTCGGGTGCGTGCGGCCGAACTTCTCGGCGTCGAACCCGACTGGATCCTGTGCGGCAACGGCAGTGACGACCTGCTCACGATTCTCGTGCGGACCTTTGTCGGCGAAGGGGAATGCCTCCGCACCGCCTACCCCTCCTACATCCTCTACCGCACGCTGGCCGAGATTCAGGGGGCCGGCTGCGACGAGGCGATGTTCGCGCCCGACTGGTCGCTGGGAGACGGCTTCACTGCGGCGCGGAAGGATCTCAAGCTCGCCTTTCTCGCCAACCCCAACAGCCCCTCGGGCACCCTGATCCCGCCGGCCCGGGTTCGTGAACTCGCCGATCGGCTGCCCTGTCCGCTCGTTGTCGACGAAGCCTACGGCGACTTCGCCGACGCCAACTGCCTCGACCTCGTTCGGCAGTGCGACCGGGTGATCGTCACCCGCTCCTTCTCCAAGTCGTTTTCACTTGCCGGCCTTCGGTTCGGTTATGCCGTGGCCCGGCCCGAGATCATCGCCCAGCTTCGCAAGGTGAAAGACTCCTACAATTGCGACGCCCTCTCGATCGCGGCGGCCACTGCGGCGATCGACGACCAGGCCTGGCTGGCCGAATGCCGTTCCAAGATCATCGCCACCCGCCGCCGGCTCACCGATGCACTTGCTGCGGAAGGCTTCCTCCCGGTCGAGAGCCAGGCCAACTTCGTCTGGTGCACCCACCCCGAACGGCCCCACAAGCCAATCTACGAGGCCCTCAAGGCCCGGCAGATCCTGATCCGGTTCATGCAGTACCCCGGCTGGGGCGACGGCCTGCGGATCACCGTCGGCACCGACGACGAAATCGACGCCTTTCTCTCGGTGTTGAAGACCATCTGAACGTTCAACCCTTGGCCACCAGTTCTACGCCGCCATGCCCCGCACCGCCACCGTCTCCCGCACGACGAACGAGACCGACATCCGGCTCTCCCTGGACCTCGACGGCACCGGCCGGGCCGAGATCACGACCGGCCTCGGCTTCTTCGACCACATGCTCACGCTCCTGGCCGGCCACTCGCTGATCGATCTTGAGGTGGCCTGCACCGGCGACCTCGAGGTCGACGGCCACCACACGGTGGAAGATGTGGGCCGGGCCCTCGGCTTCGCCCTCGCGCAGGCGCTCGGCGATCGCCGCGGCATCCGCCGCTACGGCCACTGCGTGCTCCCGATGGACGAGGCGCTCGTGACCGCGGCGGTCGACGTCGGCGGCCGGGCGGCCTGCGTGCTGGCCGTGAACTTTCCCGTGCCCACCATCGGCAGCTTCGACGCCCAGCTTGTCGAGGTCTTCTGGGAGAGCTTCGCCGCCACGGCCGGCGCGAACGTCCACGCCGTGCTCCACCACGGCCGCAACGGCCACCACATCGCCGAGGCGGTTTTCAAGGGGCTGGCCCGCAGCCTCCGCATGGCCATCGAGACCGACCCCCGCCAGCCCGGCATCCCGAGCACCAAGGGCACGCTCACGCAGGCGTGAGTCCTCGGCCTGGCGCGATCCTCCCGGCCCGTGTTCCAGTCGATCCGTGGCCGCGGGCTTGTAGCCTGCGGATTGCGGCGTCCATTTCGGAAGCGGCAGCGTCTCGAAGCGACGCACCACTTTATTCGTTGACGTAGGTTTCCAGGAACCGGGCGAGGCGGTGGAAGTCGCTGCCGCGTTCGACATACCGCACGACCGTGACGAGCGTCTCCGGATTCACCAGCTCCTCGAACGGCACGTAGTTGAGGTCGAGTTGCCCCGACACGCTCACCATCACGCCGTTGAGTCCGCGTTCGGCCAGGGCCCGGTAGGCGCCCACGCCAAGTTGGCTGCCGAGCATCACGTCGAAGGCATGGGGCTTCGCGCAGCGGGATTCGTAACCGAGCTGGAGGCCCACCACCTTGCGGCTGCGGCCCGTCTGCTTCTTGAACTCATCGGACACAAGCTTGGCAAACATCTTGCCCAACTGGACGTGGGAGATTGAGATGTGGCCGTGGTCGTCTCGGGGGATTCCTTCGAGGCTCTTGGCGGGCAGGTATTCAGCCAGGCCCTCGGCCAGCACGATCACGCCGTATTCCTTCCCTTCCTGCTCCTGGCGGACCCGCATCGTCTTCACGATCCGGTCGACGATCAGGTCGATATTCATCACCGGCTTGATGCGGGTGGTGCCGTCTGGATCGGTGACGGTCTCCTCGCCGCGGTACTTGCCGTGGACGTCCTCCACACTGACGACAAGGCTCGCCTCACCGGCGATCGCAGCTCCATAGGAGAGCCAGCCGGCGCTGCGGCCCATCGTCTCGCACAGAAAATACGAGCGGCTCGCCTCCGCGTCGTAGAGCAGGTTGCGGATCTCGCCGCCGAGGAAGTCGACCGCCGTGAAATAACCGAAGGTGAAGTCGATGCCCATGTAATCGTTGTCGATCGTCTTGGGCAGGTGCACCACCGGAATCCGCGGGGCGTCGGCCGGGAGGCGGTCTTGGTAGAGCTTGAATTTGTTGGCCGTCTTCAGAGTGTCGTCGCCGCCGATCGAGATCAGGGCCTCCACCCCGAGACTGCGGAGCCCAGCGTAGACGTTGGCCAGCGGTCGCACCCGCTCGGGGTCGTCGAAGTGGGCCGGCGACGAGACATGCTTGCCGGGATTCGTGCGGGCGGTGCCGAGCATGATGCCCTGGGCGCTGCGGGTGCGCTTCAGGAACTCGGGCGTGATCTTGATGTAGTCACTGCCGGCCGTGAGCGGCTTGGCGGGCGAGAAGTCGGCGAGCGACGAGTAGCCATGTTTCATGCCGATCACCTCGGTGCCGCTCCGCATGAACGAGGTGGCGGCGGTCGAGATCACGGCGTTGGCCGCCGGGGCGGGGCCGCCGGCGAACAGGATCGCGACCTTGCGGAAGTGGTGACTTGCCTGCGGCGGGCGGGAGAGGGATTCGCTCATGGGAGAGGATTGTTCTCGGGGAAGGGAAACCGGGGATTGTGCAGACCTAAAAACCGAAGACCGAGGATCTGGGGCCGGAGCAACTCTTAGCCCGCCAGCATCCGCTCGACGAAGGTCGTGTCGACCTTCGCCTCGTGGAAGGCCGTGTTGGCGAGCACCTCGAGGTGAAGCGGCACCGTGGTGGCGATCCCGGCGACCCGCAGCTCCTTGAGCGCCCGGATCATCGTCTCGATCGCCTGGTCACGGGTGGGCTGGTGGACGATCAGCTTGCCCACCAGCGAGTCGTAATGGGGAGGCACTCGATAGCCGCTCTCGGCATGGGAATCCCAACGGACTCCCAGCCCGCCGGGCGCCACGATCCGCTCGATCAGGCCGGGATTCGGCCGGAATCCATGGGCCGGGTCTTCCGCGTTGATCCGACACTCGATCGCATGGCCACGGGGCACGATCTCCTCCTGCCGCAGATCGAGTTTCTCGCCGGCCGCGACCCGGATCTGCGCCTTCACGAGGTCGATGCCGGTGACCATTTCGCTCACGGGATGCTCGACCTGAATCCGGGCGTTGACCTCGATGAAGTAGAAGTTGTCGTCCTGGTCGACGATGAACTCGACCGTGCCCGCGGAGAAGTAGCCTGCTTCCTTGGCGAGCCGGACGGCGGCGTCGGCCATCGCCTGGCGGGTGGCCTGCGGCAGTCGCGGTGAGGGACTCTCCTCGATCAGTTTCTGGTGGCGCCGCTGGGTGGAACAGTCTCGCTCCCAGAGGTGGAAGACCTGGCCATGGGTGTCGCCCAGGATCTGGATCTCGACGTGCCGCGGCCGCTCGACATACCGCTCGATGTAGATGCCGGGATTGCCGAACGCGGCCTGGGCCTCCGCCGATGCCTGCTGCCAGGCGCTCGCCAGAGCCAGATCATTGGCTGCCACCCGCATGCCCTTGCCGCCGCCGCCGGCGGTGGCCTTGAGCAGCACGGGGAAGCCGATCTCCCGGGCCACCCGCACCGCCTCCTGCTCGTTGGCGATGATCCCCTCGCTGCCGGGCACCGTGGGCACTCCCGCCTTGCGGGCGAGTTCCCGGGCGGAATTCTTGTCGCCCACCCGTTCCATCGCCTCGGGCGTGGGGCCGATGAAGCCGATGTCGCAGGAGCGGCAGACCTCGGCGAAGTGGGCGTTTTCCGAGAGGAAGCCGTAGCCGGGATGGATCGCCTGCACGTTGCCGATCTCGGCCGCGCTGATCACCCGATCGATCCGCAGGTAGCTGTCGGCAGCCTTGGCCGAGCCCACGCAGATCGCTTCGTCGGCGAGATCCAAATACGGGGCATCACGGTCAGCCTCGCTGTAGATCGCCACCGTCTCGATGCCGAGTTCCCGGCAGGCTCGGATCACCCGGAGGGCGATCTCACCGCGGTTGGCTATCAGGATCCGCTTGAACATCGGCAGTTTCTGGTCAGGGGGAACCGGTCGTGGCCCGGCCTCCGCTCCGGGTCCGCGGGACGACGATCAGACCGGCTCAGGCCTCCGGGTCGACCTTGATGAGCGGCTGGCCGAACTCCACCGGGGCGCCGTTTTCCACGAGCACCGCCACCACCTGCCCCGACACACCGGCCGGAATCTCGTTAAACACCTTCATCGCCTCGATGATGCAGACGGTCTTTTCGGGTCCGATCCGGTCGCCAACCTTCACGAACGGGGCCGCGTCGGGGCCCGAGGCCTTGTAGAAGGTTCCCACCATCGGGCTCTTGATCACGAGCATCCGAGCATCGGCGGCCGGCGCGGAAGGGGCCGCTGCAGGGGCGGCCGCCCCCGACGGAGCGGCTGCGGCCGGAGCCGCCGGGGCCGAATAGGCCACCACGTCGCCTCCCCGCCGCAGCTTCACCCGATGGTCTGCCTGCCGCAGGTCGAGTTCCGTCAGGTCGTGTTCCTTCATCAGTTCGATCAGTCGGCGAACCTTCTTGACATCGAACACGTCGCCAGGCGTCGGGGCGGCACACATGGGGGACATACTCTCCGGGGCGGCCGCCGCGACGGCCGGAAATACTGCGGGAAACTCGGGGGGAGGGTAGCCGCCGCGGGAGGTTTCGGTCAAGGTACGGCCACGATGGTCACGCTTCCGCCCGACCTCCCGACGCTGCCCCCCCGCCCGTGCGAGGCAAGCAAGCGGGACTTCGGCCGCGTGCTCGTCATCGGCGGCTCGGCCGGAATGGCCGGAGCCCCGGCGCTGACGGCGATGGCTGCCTTGAGGAGTGGGGCGGGGCTTGTCGAACTGATCGTGCCCGAACCGGTGACCGCGATCGCGGCTGGATTCGACCCGTGCGTGATGACCCGGGGGCTGGCCGTCGGGTTCACCGGCACGTTTGCCGCGGCGGCGGTCGAGGAGATTCTGGAGCGGGCCGCGACGGCCACCGCCGTGGCGGTCGGCCCGGGACTTGGTCGCTCCGATGAGGTGATCGCGCTCACCACCCGGCTCTGGCGGGAACTTTCCCAGCCGGCCGTCTTCGATGCCGACGCGCTCTGGGCGCTCGCCCAGCCGCAGCCGATGCCGCGAGGGGAGCATGCCGGGCCGCGGGTGATCACGCCCCACGCCGGTGAGATGCTCCGGCTCTCTGGCCGCGAGCCGGCGGATGCTGCGGCCCGCGATCGGGGATTGCTCGCCGGGTTGGCCACGGGCTTCGCCGCCGCGACCGGATCGGTCGTGGTGCTCAAGGGGGCTGGCACGCTCGTGGTCGGATCAGGCCATGAAGCCACGAACGAGACGGGCAACGTCGGCATGGCCACGGCCGGCACCGGTGACGTGCTCACCGGCGTGATTGCAGCGCTGCTCGCCCAGGGCATGGAACCCTTTGCCGCGGCCCGACTTGGCAGCTGGGTGCACGGCTCGGCGGGAGACGCCGCCGCCGCCGACCTCGGGCCGGTCTCGATGACGGCCCGCGACCTTCTCGATCGGCTCCACCTCGGCTTCCGCGGCGTCGCAACCGCGTGACACCCCGGGATCCTCGAGACGCGGGCTGGCCGTCAGCGGGCCCGCGCCGCGAGTTCGGCCAGCCGCGTCACTTCGACCACGCCGTCGTCCCGCGCGATCCAGAGCCGCCTCCGTGGGGTGGGCTCGACGCGATGGCCTCCGGTGAAGGAACCGAAGGCGGGCAGCACGAGCAGGCCCGTCTCCGCGTAGAAGCAGCGGTCGGCCACTCGGTCTCCGCTCGGGGAGCGAATCGCGAGCGTGGGATGGAGGTGGCCGGCAATGGTGAAGGGCTCGTCGCGGTCTGGCTCGGGCAGCGGTGTGCCCGGTTCGTGCACGAAGTGAAACGGGGGCTCGTCGTGGGTGCGGAGCACCGAGTCGATGCCGATGCCTGCGGGCAGTCGGCCGATTGAGCGGTCGTGATTTCCGGCCACGAGCAGCACCTCCGTGGCGGAAAAGCCCGTCCGGGCGGCCGTGAAGGAGGCGAATACCTCGGCGGTGCAGCCGCTGCGGGAGTGAAAGAGATCGCCCAGGATCAGGAGCCGCCGGGCCCGGGTCGCGGCCACGAGCAACGCAAGCCGGGCGAGATCCTTCGCCGCGGAACCGTCGGGCACGGGGATGCCCTTGTGGCGAAACGTCGCCTCCTTGCCGAGGTGGAGATCGGCTACGAGCAGGGTGGCCGACGCCGGCAGAAATGCGGCCCGGCCCGGCAGGAGCACGATGTCGGCGGTGGCGGTGGGAGCGTCGGCGGGCGACGCGACGGCGGCAAACTGCATTCCGGATTCTGGCTCAAGGCTCCTGGTCACCCTGAGCATACATTCACACCGCTCGGGGTTTTGCGAGAGCCCCCCCGTGGCCGCAGGCTTGCAGCCTGCGGAATCGGCGGTGCGTCTTGGCGGACTTCCCGAGTCTGAAGCGGCCCGCATTTGGGCAGGCTGCAAGCCTGCCCCCACCGGCCAACTGGAGCCCAGGCTTTGGGGCTCCTCCTGCCCCCATGCACGAGCTGGAGCCCAGGCATCGGAGGGCTCTGCACCCGCTGATCGTTATTTACCCGGGCTACCTGAGCATCCGCCGGCTGAAGCGGCTGCCGCCTCGAGTTCGCGGGCCATGTCGGCGATTTGGCTGAGCCAGTCCTTCGTCGTGAGCCGCGACTGGACGAACTCCGCCCAGATCGGGAAGGCCAGGGGCGTCAGCCGGGGCGTCTCGACGACGCGAATCTCCTGGGCCGCGATCCGCTCCAGCGCGGTTGAAAGCCGTTGAAACTCAAACTGCCGCTCCAGCACTTCGCGGCGGGCCTGGGCGAGAAGCATGTTGTTGGCATCATGTTCGGCGAGCACGTCGAAGATCAGGCCGGCCGAGGCCTGGGTCTGCCGGTCGGTGCGGCCGCCGCTCTGCACGAGGCCGGCCACCCGGGCAATCTCGCGGAAGTGGCGGCGGGCCATCTCGGTCGAGTTGAGGCAGGCGAGCAGGTCGTCGAGCAGGTCGCGGGCCGCGAACAGCTGCCGCCAGTCGCGGGCCGTCGTCGGCAGGGCGTCGCGGCCGGCGATTTCGAAGCCCCAGTCGTTAAAGGCCATCGTCAACGTGCTCGGTCGGCGGTTGGCCAGCCGCCAGGCCACGAGCGAGGCCAGCCCCTCATGCACAAGCCGGCCGGCGAACGGAAAGACGAAGGCATGATCGCCATCACGGCCCCGCCAGCGTTCGATGAGCAGCGTGTCGCGGTCGGGCAGCCGGCTCCAGCGGGCCTGGATGTCGAGCAGCGGCCCGACGGCGGCAAGCTCCCGCGGTCGGTCGCGACCGGAAGCCCCGGCCTGGACGAGTTCGAGCACTGCGTCGGAGAGCAGCGTGGAGAGGGGCATCCGCCCGCCGTTCCAGCGGGGCACCTGGAGCGGAGCCGGCGACCGCGACCGCTTCACCCAGGCAGTCAGCCCGTCGAAGCGGAACAGCACGAGCGGCTTGCCCGCAAACAGAAACCGATCCCCTTCCTTCATCCGTGAGACGAACGATTCCTCGACGGTGCCCAGGCGGCCACCCCGCAGCCACTTCACCTCGACGGTCGCATCCCCCGCGATCGTGCCGATGCTCATCCGATGGCGGCGGGCGATTGCCGGGCTCGCCACATACCAGCGGCCAAACCGCTCCTTGATCCGGGCGTAGTTCGGATAGGCTGCCAGAGCCGGCCCGCCACGGGCGGCGAAGTCGAGTGCCCACTGCCAGGCGTCGGCGGAGAGATCAGCGAAGGCGGCGGTTGAGGCGACCTCCTGCCGGAGTTCCGCCTCGCGAAAGCCGCCGCTGCAGGCGACCGTGACGAGGTGCTGCGCCAGGCAGTCGACCGCGGCGGTCAGGGGCGGCCGGGCCTCGACCGTGCCGGCCTCCGCGGCCCGCCGGGCGGCCGCCGATTCAATGAGTTCGAGCGCATGGGTGGGCACGCAGATGAGCCGGCCGACCGCGCCGGGGGCATGGCCGCTGCGGCCCGCCCGCTGGAGGAGCCGAGCGATGCCCTTCGGGCTGCCCACCTGGAAGACCTGCTCGACCGGGCCGAAGTCGACACCGAGATCGAGGCTCGACGTGGCGACGACGCACTTGAGCCGGCCCCGCTTGAGGCCCGCTTCAGCCGCGGTCCGCAGCTCGCGATCGACCGAGCCGTGATGGAGGGCGATCCGCCGCTTCCAGTCGGGCCGCGCCTGGCCGATCGCGTCGAACCAGCGCTCCGCCTGGGAGCGGGTGTTGGTGAACACGAGCGAGGTCTCCGCCCGCTCGAGCGCCGCCACGACCTGGGGCAGGAGCCGCATCCCCATGTGGCCCGCCCAGGGAAACCGCTCCATCGGCTCCGGGATGAGCGTCTCGATCTCGAGCCGGCGGGGAATCGCCGCCGAGACAAGCCGGGGCGGGCTGGAGGTCGTCGTGCCCACGATGGCCGTGGCCGCCTCGCCAAGGTTGGCGAGCGTGGCAGAGAGCCCCCAGGTGACGAGCTCGGGCCGGATCGCCCGCAGCCTGGACAGGGCCAGTTCCGTCTGCACGCCCCGCTTCGTCGAGAGGAGTTCGTGCCATTCGTCCACGACGACGGTGTCGAGGTCGGCGAAGATCTCGTGGGCCGTCTCGAGCGAGAGCAGGATGGAGAGCGACTCAGGCGTGGTCACGAGCACCGTCGGCCAATTGTCTCGCAGCCGCCGGCGATCGGCGGCCGAACTGTCGCCCGTGCGGAGGTCGGCCCGCCAGCCCCGAGTCGGTTGGCCCAGGCCGCGGAGCGGTTCCTCGAGCGCCGCGACCGTGTCAGCTGCCAGCGCCCGGAGCGGTGTGATCCAGACGACCCGCAGCCCGCCTGCTGGCGGCGGCGCGGGACCCACCGCTAGCCGGGCGACGGCGGCCAGCCAGGCGGCCAGCGTCTTGCCCGTGCCCGTGGGCGCATGGACAAGCCCGCTCTGGCCTGCCGCCGCGGCCCGCCAGACCTCTTCCTGAAACGGAAAGACCTCCCAGCCACGACCGGCGAACCAGCTGCGGAAGTTCCCGATCCAATCGTCGATCGTCGCCGGCTGGGGCCGCCGCGAACGACGCCCACCGTTTGAAGCCGCTGACGACCGTGACGCTCCGCTCTTCATGGCTCCAGCGTAGCGGTCTGGCCGGGGTCGCCCATGCCCCTTCGCCGGACGTTCGCTTCGGCCTTCCGGGCCTTCGCTCTCTCCGAGGAAACTGCGCTCCGCCATCCTGGCTGCGCTGGTTTCCTAGGCCGGCTCTCGGGGCACGGGCAACCCCGACCTCGCTTTCACTCACCGGCATCGCGGCGAAAGTCACCGTGGATGCCCCCGGTCTTCTCC
>JBJOHE010000363.1:0-4385 GCA_046047895.1 Planctomycetota bacterium
CGTGGGCCTCGCCCCACGAAACGGCGACCTCGACGAACTGGAACTCGCCGCCTGGACCGCCACCGCCCGCGCCGTCCTCAACCTCCACGAATCGATCGCCCGATATTGAAGCCCAAGCAACATCAACCACACACGACCAAAAACCACCACACACGACCACACAAGACTACGCACGAACTCACACGAACACCCACGAACAAAAAACGGGAAGCAGGTCAGGGGGGTCGCGCGCAGCCGCCGGTGCATTTTGACTGCCAGAGTGAGCTCCCCATTCCCCAGGAGCCCGCGACGTCAAAATCCGCCGGCGGCGAGCACGTGCCCCCGACCTGCGAATTGGGCCAACTGACCACCCTGCGCGGAGAAAACAAGAGATGACGCTCGTTCACGTGAGGTCGGGGCTGCCAGTATCCTCTCGCTTTACGCTCACTGCGGCCCTCCAGGCCTCCGTTCACTGCGTGTCCGCGGCGCTCCGCCATCCATGGCTCCGCTTGCTTCCACAGCTCGCTCGAGGACACCGGCAGCCCCTCACGCGATATCTCACTTGAGCCTCCCATGAACCCACTCGCCCTCCACCGCCGCACCTTCCTCGCCCGCTCGGGCCTGTCGCTCGGCGGCGCCGCGCTCGGCACGCTTCTCTCTCGCGATGTCCGGTCGGCCACGGTCTCGCCCGCGGCTCCGGCTACCGGCCGCGGGGCGATCTGGCCGCTCCACCATTCGCCCAAGGCGAAGGCGGTGATCTTTCTCTGCCTGGCCGGCGGCCCCAGCCACCTCGAGACCTTCGATTACAAGCCGCTGCTCGAGAAGATGAACGGCGAGCCGATGCCCGAGAGCGTCACGCGGGGCCAGCCGATCGCCCAGCTTCAGGGCAAGGAGCTGCGGGTGCTCGGGCCGCTGCGGCCCTTCAAGCGATATGGCGAGTGCGGGGCGGAGGTGAGCGACTACTTCCCGCTGCTCGGTGGCCTCGCCGACAAGTATGCGATCGTGCGGAGCATGGTGACCGAGCAGATCAACCACGATCCGGCCCACACCTTCATGAATTGCGGCACGGCGCTCTCCGGCCGGCCGAGCATGGGAGCCTGGGTCACCTACGGGCTCGGCTGCGAGGCCGATGACCTGCCCGGATTCGTGGTGATGACGAGCAAGGTGGGTCGCAACCCCCAGCCGATTGCCGCGCGGCAGTGGCATTCCGGATTTTTGCCGGGGCAGTTCCAGGGGGTCGAGTTCGCCACATCTGGCGCGCCGGTGCACTACGCCACCAATCCGCCGGGTGTGTCGGTGGCCCACCAGCGGGATCTGATCGACACCGTGGCCGCGCTCGAGAACCATCGGCTGTCGCGGCTGGCTGATCCCGAGGTGGCCACGCGGATCACGCAGTATGAGCTGGCCTTTCGGATGCAGACGAGCGTGCCGGAACTCGCCGATCTTTCCGATGAGACCCCCGAGACGCTCGCCCTCTACGGGGCCGAGCCGGGCCACGCGTCGGTCGGCACCAACTGCCTGATGGCCCGGCGGCTCGTGGAGCGGGGCGTGCGGTTCGTCCACCTCTATCACAGCGACTGGGACCATCACGGCGGCATCCGGGGTTACATGGACGAGATTTGCCCGCCGACCGACAAGGCGGCCGCCGCCCTGCTCATCGACCTTGAGCGGCGGGGCCTGCTCGACGAAACGCTCGTGGTGATCGGCGGCGAGTTTGGCCGGACCCCGATGGCCCAGGGCAAGGATCAGGAGGGCACCGGCCGCGACCATCACATCAAGGGCTTTTCGATGGCTCTGGCCGGCGGCGGGATCAAGGGGGGCATCACCCACGGGGCGACCGACGAGTTCGGCTATCACGCGATCGAAAACGTGGTGCACGTCCGCGACCTGCACGCCACGATGCTCCACCTCCTGGGCATCGATCACTCCCGATTCACCGTCGCCTACCAGGGGCTCGACACGAAGCTCACCGGCGTCGAGCCCGCCGCTCCGGTCAAGGCGATCATCGCCTAGGCAGCGAGCTCTCCAGCTCGCGACGGCTCGGAACCGCTGATCATCGCCATCGAATGGTCCGCATGCGGCGGTTTCAGATGTGAATCGGAGTGTGCTGGCGATCGAACTGGGGTCAGACCGCTCGGCTCACTCGAGGGCCAGCCCCGCCAGTCGGTCGTCGAGCGCCTGGCGGGCTTCCTGCTCGCGGGCCTGAAACTCAGCGATTTCCCGGCGGAGCGTCTCCACCCGGTCTTCCTGGGCGGCGAACTTCTGCACGTAGCGACCGTAGAGGTCGCTCTGCCGATCGAGCTGCTCCATGTTCTGCCGAATCCGATTCTGTTCTTCCTCGACTCCGCGGATCTCTTCCTCGCGGCGGCTTCGCTCCCGGCCGAGTTCGGCGATCGCTCGCTTCCGGGCGATCACGTCGGTGAGGGCCTCCTTGACGGCGGGGCTTGTTGCGGTGGCCGAAGCAAAAAACATGATCGCATCGTCGTCGAGATTCGTGACGACGGAATGCTGCGTGACCCGCCGCTCCTCGGTGACGGTGAGCACGGCGGGCTGGCCCGGCCCGGCGACCACGGCAAAGCGGTAGCGGTCGCGGGTGGTCTCCGTCGGCTTCTCCGGAGCGATCAGCTTCCAATCAGGCTCGAGCGGATGCTCGACGAGCACGGTCTCCGGCTCGGAGCCCGAGTTCTTGAGCTCGAAGGTCTTCGTTCTCACCAGGCGGCGGACGATCTCGAGGGTGCCCTTCACGAGCTTCACGACGACGATCGACTCCGGCCGGCCCTCGGCCCGCGAAGCCACCTCCACGTCGAGGTCGACTGCGTAGGTGAGCAGCCGGTCGCTTCCGGCCGGGAGGTCTTCGATCCGGGCGTCGCCGGCGTAGGCCCCGCCGGCGAACACGGTGACCGGTCCCTGCATCAGATCGAGCGGGGTGGTGTTCTTCAGCCGCACGCCGGCGAGCGGATGCTTGGCGAGCACGGCCTCGTCGTAGATCGCGAGCCGCTCCGCCTCGACCGCGGCGGCTACGATCGGGAGCATCGCGGATCGCTGCCGGGGGATGGAGACGGGCGTGGCAATCTCGTAGCGAAACAGCTTGCCGAGCGAGTCACCGGCGGCCACGCTCTCGACCGTGCGGCCGAAAAACCAGCGATTCCTTCCTTCGGCATCCAGGCCGTCGCGGGCCAGGGCATCGACCGGAGCCGAGGCAGGCGCCGGCGATCCCGGAAGCTCGCCGCGGGCCAGTCGCCGGCCGGCCGCCCGCATTTCCAGGCCGGCCGCCTCGAAATCCCTGCCTGCGGCCGCCATGTCTTGGCCGTACAGCTGCGGCATGAGCGAGGCGAACAGCTCCGGCTGCACCTCGGGCCGCGGCAGGTAGAGCGGTCGGTAGAGATCCATCACGAACGAGATCGGCCGACCGCTCACGAGCGACATGGTCACGTTCGTCCAGTCGCGGTCGGTCGTGTTCTCGACGATCGCCCAGCCCTGGAGCAGGGCCTTCCCGTCAGCCGCCGTCGTTTCCCCGTCGTCGAGCACGAGCCGATAGCTCGTCTTCCAGACGGGCGCCGCCTGCACGTAGCCCACCCGGAGCCGGCGAACGCCGTCGCCCCGGCAGGAGAGCGACACCGCCTTCTTCTCGTTGTCGTGGCCGAGGGCGAGCACGGCGAGCGCCTGCTCGAACTCCCGCTGCAGCCGCTCGTCGGCGAGTCGGATCCGCGTGATCGCGTCGAGCGGCAGCGTCCGCAGCCCCTCTGGGGTGAGCAGCGTGAGAAACTCCTTGTCGATCGCCCGGTCAGCGCCGGTCGCGACCGGCCGCTTCTCCACGCCCACGATCGTGCCGGTCGCCGGAGCGGCCGCTTCGATCTCGATCCGCGCCCCTCGAAGTTGGCCAAGCAGCTGGCCCACCGACGGGTTGTCGGTGAGGTTCACGGCGAAGGTCTCGAGCGTCTTGGTGATCGGGTCGCGGGAGGCATAGCTGACGGCCGATACCGTGCCGCCGTCGAGATCCTCGACCACCATGCTCTTGAGGAGGTCGTTGACATTCTCGGCCTTGAAGCTCATCTCGATCGCGGTGTCGCCGCTGACCGTGCCTTCGTGCTGGAAGAAGCCGACGCCCGAGGTGAAGAGCACGACCTTCTCGAGCGGCAGTTCGGTCGCGGTGGGATCGGCGGCCAACACGGAAACCGGCGCCGCGAGGCAGCAGCCGAGGGCGAAGGCGAAGCGGCGGCACATTGAAGCGGACACGATTGAATCTCCGGGGACCGAGATTGAAAGGTTCGCATCGACCTGCCCGCGGGGCAAATCAGTGATCTTTCGCCAAGAGCCGGGCGATCCGGCGGCCGGGGGCGGTCATCGCAAGCCCGTCGAGTTTTGCGATCGCGACCAGCCGGCGGCCGCGGCCCAGGGAAGGGGCC
>JBJOHE010000364.1:0-12508 GCA_046047895.1 Planctomycetota bacterium
GCCAGCCCCAGGGCGGTCGTGCCGGCCGAGAGGCTGCAGGGCACCCAGCCCACCCGCACCGCCCGCCAGGCCGCCCCGCGTGCCGGGCCGCGGCGGTATTCCTCAACGAGATAATTCACCAGGTGGATTCCACCCGAGACCCCAAGCGTGAGCACGAGCAGCGGCATCACGATCAGCACCGGATTCATCCGGTCGCCCCAGGCCTCGAGCGACGCGAAGCAGAGGCCTACGCAGCCGAGCGCGAGCAGAAACACCACCACCGCGTAGCGAACCGAACGAAGCGCAAGCCAGGTGAGCCCGAACACGATCACGGCCGCCGGTCCGCCATAGACCCGCAGACTCTCTTCGCTGGCCGAATCAACGGCCACGTTGTCGATCACCGGGCCGGCGAGGTGCAACTCGTCGGCCGCCGCCCCGGTGATCTCGACGAGTGTGTCGCGAATCCAGGCCACCGCCCGACGCCGGTCGGAGAGGCCCTCGGGAGTGAAGCCGAGGATCACGCAGGTCTGCCGGCCGTCGGGGCCCACGACCACGCCCGTCAGCCGCTCGACCGCCTCCTCGTGCGAAAGCGACAGCGGCGGTGCCGTCAGCCGCGCGACCGCGTCACCGCCGGTCACCACCGACTCGAACCAGGGCTGGCCGGCGGCCGTGAGCGGCTGCCCCGGGCCGGTCGCCGCCTCGATGAACCGCGGGATCGCCTCGGCCTCGAGCGTACAGCCGGGCCAGGAGGCCACGACCACGTCGCCGCTCTCAAACTCCTCCGTGAATCGGGCGTATGCCTGTCGAGCGGGAAAGGAGGCCGGCACCCATTCGATCGGCGCGGTCGACTCCACGCCGAGCATCCTGATCGCCGCCCGCGCCACCCAGGGCCCGGCGGCCGCCAAGGCCAGCAGCGACACCACGCTGAGCCGAAAGAGCCGCGCCGCGGAGGGATCCGACCATCGCTCGCACCGGCCCGGCTGCGAAGCGGAGGCGGGCTGAGGCGAAGCTGGAGGGCCGGCGGGAGGCATTGCGGGCGATACGATACGCGATCAGGCCGCTTCAGTGGGGCGGGCGAGCCCGTATCAGATCTCCAGGCGGCGAAAACCGCTGCGAATCTCTCCGGCATGGCAAACGGGATTTCCCGCCACGCCGCCCGCGAGCATGGCAAAGGGGGAACCGCCACGGTTCGGCGAGTCCGGCCGGAGCCTTCGTCACCGCACCAGGCCGGTGCTGGCGGTCACGCCCAGCATCGAGTAGTTCTCCCGGGCTGTGCCTGGGAGCAGCCACCAGGTCGACTCGGCGGAGTGGATCGCCTGGGCCTCGGCCTGACCGTTGATGAAGAAGGTCGTCCCCTTCCCCAGCTGCCGCTCGATCCGCGGACCGACGGCGATCCCCACGAGACTTTGCTCGAAGCCCGGCGTCAGCATCGTGCGGACTTCGAGCGACTCCCGCCCCGCGACGCCGTCCCGAGCCAGGCCGATCCGGCCGGTCCACTGCGATGGTCCGTAGTGAATGAGGGTGGGATCGGCGAGCAGGCCCGCGGCGACCTCGATCCGGTCGATGCGGCTGCGGAGTTCGGCAGAGAGTGGCGCCGGCGCCGCGGTCGCGCCGCTCGGCCCGCGAACATCGATGCCTTCGAAGACGAGCGGGGTTTCGGCCGCCACCACCGGTGACGTGTCCACCCGCCCCAGGGCTGCGGCGACCGAGCCCGCGCCGGCAAACTCGCCCAGGCCGAGTCCTTCGAACACGACCGGCGGCGGCTCGACCCCCCAGACTGTGGTCGCCACCGCACAGGCGGCCACGAACCCACGGAGGACAGTCGACAGCAGTGGCGGAAGGTGGGGCATGGAGGCTGGGTGAACCCGGTGAGTCTCTGGGAACTATCGGCGACGGCGGGCCGCCGGATCCAAGCGGGCGAAAACGATGGGGCAAGCCCTGACGGTCAGCCGGTCTTGCGGTGGGGAAACAGGGGAATCGTGACGGGTCGGTCGCGTCCTGCGGGCCGTCCGCCACCGAAGGGCGTGCACTCGAGCACCTCGAGCACCCGGGCGGCCACCTCGACTGCCGCGGCCCCTGCCGCAGCCGGCACGAGCGGCTCGTGGCCCTCGCGGATCGCCGCGATGAGATCGTCGTGCTCGGCCGCGATCGCGTTGGCATCGGCCACCTGCACCGTCTCCCGGGGAAGGATCTCGGCGAAGAACCGATCCTTGAGCCCGCCTCGCTCCCCGAGTGGCACATCGGCAGCGTGAAAGCTGCCGCTGCGGACCGGTTCCGAGGGGGCGATCACCTCGACAGTCTTGGTAGTGAGGTCGGCGGAGACCACGCCGCCGGTCGACCACATCGCGACAGTTCGTTCCGCCCGCGGGCTGATCCGCGAGGCGACGAGGTCGGCCACGAAGCCCGAATCGAACACGAGCCGCGCCCGGACGGTGTCTTCATGGCCACCGGCCGCAACCAGCCCCTGGGCCTCCACCCGTTCAAGCCGGCCCGGCGCGAGCGAGAGAGCCAGGTCGATGTCGTGGATCATCAGGTCCTGCACCACGCCCACGTCGAGCGAGCGGAAGGTGAAGGGGGCCAGCCGCCGGGCCTCGAAGAAGGTCGCCTCGCCGGCCCGCTCGGTCGCAGCCCGCCAGGCGGGGTTGAAGCGTTCGACATGGCCCACCGTCACCACCCGGCCGGTGCGACGGGCGGCCAGAACGATCTCCCGGGCTTCGTCGAGCGTGGCGGCGAGCGGCTTCTCGACCAGAAGATCGAGGCCGGCCTCGACCAGCGGCAGCACCACGGCGGCATGCAGGCCGGTCGGGGCCGCCACCACCGCCGCGTCTGCGATTCCGATCAGATCGGCCGGCTCGGCAAGGGCCCGGCAGGCATGCGTGGCCGCCACACGGTCGCGGGCCTCGGCCACTGGATCGACCACGGCCACGAGGTCGGCGTCGTCTCGCCCAGCCAGGAGCCTGGCATGGATCGTGCCCAGGTGCCCACAGCCCACCACCGCCATCCGTAACCGCTTCATGCCGCCCTCCTTCGTTCCCGAGACCGTCCGTGACGCCCTTCCTGCTGTCGCGCCAGAAACCCGAGCAGCTCGGCCACCTCGACCGGCAGCTCCTGCCTGGCCTCGAGGATCTCCCGGGCCTTCTCCAGCCCCACCTTCGCGCGAAACAGAATCCGATGGGCTTCGGCGATGGCTTCGATGACAGCCCGCCCGAAGCCGCCCCGTTCGAGCGCCACGGTGTTGATGCACCGCGGCCTGGCGGGCGCGCCCTCGCAGAGCATGAAGGGGGGCACGTCGTGCAGCACGCGGGAGAGGCCGGCCACGAACGACCAGCTGCCGATCGTGGCCCAGTGATGAACGGCCACGGCCCCCGAAAGGGCGGCGTGGGACTGGATTCGCACATGGCCGCCGAGCAGCGTGCCGTTGGCGATCGTCACGTGGTCACCGATCCGGCAGTCGTGGGCGACGTGGCAGCAGGCCATCAGGAAGTTGCCGCTGCCGACCGAGGTCACACCCTCCTCTTTCTCGGAGGCCCGGTTGATCGTGACTCCCTCGCGGATCAGGTTGCCGTCCCCGATCTCCACGCGGGTGGCGGTGCCGCGGTAGCTGATGTCCTGCGGCTCGCCACCGATCACGCAGTTTGGAAAGATGCGATTTCGCTCGCCGATCGTCACCCGTCCCATCGTGGTGACATGGTTTTCGAGCACAGTGCCGCGGCCGACCACGGTGTCGGCGGAGAGCACGCAGTGCGGGCCGATCCGCACGTCGGCGGCGAGTTCGGCCCCCGGCTCGACCACGGCCGTGGGATGCACCTGCGGCGGCAGACCGGCCAGGGACAGGCAATCGCGACCTTGCGGCTCCTCCGCCACGGATGCTTCAGGCCGAGGCCCGCCTCCGAGAGAGGCCGCGGAGCCGGGCCGCGAGGGCCGCATTGAGCCGGTGTCCGCTGCGGCGGGCCCTGATCAGACCGTGGATCGGCCGGCCGGCGAGCGCCAGGTCACCCACCAGGTCGAGCACCTTGTGCCGCACGCACTCGTCGGGCCAGCGGAGCGGATTGTCGATCGGCCCGTCGTCACCAAACACGATCAGGTCGCCTGTGGTCACGGTCCGCGCCAGCCCGGCGGCCCGTAGCCGCTCTGCCTCGGCCTGGCCGATGAAGGTGCGGGCGGCGGCAAGCTCGGTCCGGTAGGCCTCGGGCGTGATGTGCAGCGACAGCAGCTGGCGGCCGATCGGGCCAGGGCCGTAATCGAGTTCGTATTCCACCGACAGCCCGGGGACATCGGCCGGAACCGCCTCGATCCAGGCGTCGCCCTCGGCCACGCGGCAGGGCTCCGACACCACCAGCGGCTCGACAGGGGCGCCGAGCCGTTCGAGCCCCGCGGCATCAAGCGCCTCGACGAAGGGCAGCGACGAGCCGTCAAGGCCCGGGAGCTCCTCGGCGGAGACCCGGATCAGGCAGCAGTCGATCCCCAGCCCGGCCAGGGCGCTCACGGCATGCTCGACCATCTGCACCCGGACCCCCGCCGCGGCGAGGTTGGTGCGGGCCGAGGCATCCACCCGGCTCTCGACCGCGACCGGAATCCGCACGGCCGTGGCCCCCGCCGAGCGGAAAAACACGAGCCCCGATCCCGCGGCTGCCGGCAGGAATTCGACCCGGCAGGGAGCTCCGGTCCAGTAGCCGACGCCTTCGACCGACACCGCCCGGCGAATCGTCTGCTGCGACCGCGACTCGATCAAGACGGCACCGCCTGGTCGAAGAGGAGAGAGAGGGGGGCGGGCGGAACCGACTCCGCCCGCCCCCGCAGAACAACCAACCGAAGAATCAGCGCACCGGCTGCTGGGGCTGCCCGGCGACGGGCGTGCCGTTGAGCATCCGGAGAATGTCGGGGGTGATGTCGATCTGCGGATCGTAGTAGACGATCGGCTTGGTGATGCTGCCGAGAATCCGATTGCGATCGCTGTTATCCACCGGCTCCCCGTCGAAGCGATGCACCACCGCGATGCCATTTTCGCGGGCAAACTGATTCACCGCCCGCTCGATCTCGTTGTAGACCTGGAGGTAGACCTTGGCCTCACGATCCATGAAGTCCTTCTTCTGCAGCTGGGCGTTGACGTTGAAGTCGCCCTGGGCCTTCGCCACTTCCCCTTCGAGCTTGCGGTACTCGGGAGTGCCGACGTTGAAGCCCTTGAGCTGCTCCATCAGGCCGTTGATCCGATCCCGTTCGGCCTTGAGGCCGTTTTCGGCGGCGAGCACCTCGTCCTTCATCTTGTCCATCGCGGCCTTGAACCGCGAGTGGTTCTTGAAGATGTAGCCCACGTCGATCACCGCCGTGTGGCTGGCGGGCTGGGCCGACTGGGCCGGCACCATCGGCCGAACGGCCGGCTGACCAGGAACCTGGGCCCGGGCTGCGGGCGCTGCCACGACGGCGACGAGGGCGATGAAAGCCAGATGCCTGTTCACGGAATGCTCTCCTTGGCTGACGAAATGCGGGCCGGGGCCGGGATCCCGCCCGGCAGCCATCCGTGGCTGCCCCTGGATCCCGGAGCGGGCGGGATGATGGCGACCCCGGCCCGGCGACTCAAGGGCACTTTTTGCCGTGTCCGAACGAGGGCGGCCCCGCTTTTCGCGTTCCGTCCGCCATGCGACACTACCGATCGGCCAGCCACGTCCCCGCGGAAGAACCCAGCCTTGCCAGTGCTTTTTGTCATTCAGGGTTTCAATCGCGGCCTGCGATTCGAACTCGACCCCCAGACCCCCGTGGTGAGCATCGGCCGGGAGGCCGCCAACTCCATCAAGCTCGACGACCAGGAGGTGTCGCGGCGGCATGCGGAGATCCGTCGGGTAGGCGAGGGCTACGTGGTGGGCGACCTCGCAAGCTCGAACGGCACGTTCGTCAACGACGCCCGAGTGGACCGGATCGACCTCTCGCCGGGAGACCGGATCCGGATCGGCCGCTCCGTGCTGCTGTTCGCCCGCGACGGGGCCGAACTCCCTCCCCCCGGCGACGTGGACATCGTGCCGACCACCGGGGCGGTGGACGGCTCGCGGATCGTCCGCAGCATGCGGGAGGAAGACTCGATCGTGCTGGCCGCGCCGGAGCCGGACGATGGGCAGAATCGCTGGCTGGCCCGGGCCCGCAGCAACCTCCAGGTGATGTATCGCACGGCGCTGGCCGTGAGCCACACCCTCGACATCGACGAACTGCTCGGCCGCATTCTCGAACTGGTCTTCGAATGGGTCGAGGCCGACCGGGGCTGCATCATGCTGCTCGACCCGGAGAGCCGGGAATTCCGCCCCAAGGCCCGCCGCGACCGCCGCTCCGGGGCCGCCGACACGATGGTGATCAGCCGCACGATCCTCGACTACGTGATCGAGCGGGGCGAAGGCGTGCTGACGAGCGACGCCCAGGACGACGACCGCTTCTCGAGCGGCAACAGCGTCGTCCGGGCGGGCGTGCGGGAGGCGATCTGCGTGCCGATGCGGGGCCGCTACGGCGTCGTCGGCGCGATCTACGTCGACACCATGGTGCCGCTTGTCGAGTCACTTGACCGCCGCCGGTTCAGCGACGACCACCTCAAGTTGATGATCGCCATCGGCCACCAGGCGGCCCTGGCCGTGGAAGACACCACCTACTACTCGGCGATGGTCCAGTCGGAGCGGCTGGCCGCGGTCGGCCAGACAATCGCCACGCTCTCCCACCACATCAAGAACATCCTTCAGGGCATCCGCGGCGGCAGCTACCTGGTGGAGATGGGCCTGGAAAACGACGACACGGCGGTGGTCCGCAAGGGCTGGGACATCGTCCGCCGCAACCAGAACAAGATCGCGTCGCTCGTGATGGACATGCTCTCCTTCAGCAAGGAGCGGGAGCCCGATCCGGTGCCCTGCGATCTGGCGGCCCTGATCGACGATGTGGTCGAGACAGTGGCCCAGCGGGCCACGGAATCGGGAGCCACGATCCGCTGGGACCGCCCCGCCGACCTGCCCCGGCTGCTGTTCGATCCGGAGGGCATGTCGCGGGCGGTGCTCAACGTGGTCACCAACGCGCTCGACGCGGTGGAAGGCCGGACCGACGCCACGGTGACGATCACCGCCGGCATCGATCCGGCCGCCGGCCGGGCGCGGATCACGGTGGCCGACAATGGCGCCGGCATGGCCCCCGAGCAACTGGCCGAGATCTTCACGCTGTTCGTATCGACGAAGGGTGCGCGGGGCACCGGCCTCGGCCTGACGGTGAGCCGCAAGATCCTTCGCGAGCACGGGGGTGATATCCGGGCCACGAGTCAGCTGGGCAAGGGCAGCAGCTTCACGCTCGAATTCCCGCTCCGGCTTCCGCCGGTCGGCGCCGAGTCCGACCTGCCCACCGGCGGCACCACCGCCGCCGGCCCGATCGAACCCGACGCCCTGCCATGACGTCGCCCACCCCTTCGGCACCGATCTCGGCGGTGATCATCACCCGCGATGCCGCCGCCCATCTGGCCGCCGTGCTCGAGGCCCTCGACTTCTGCGCGGAGCGGCTCGTGCTCGACTCGGGCTCGACCGACGAGACGGTCGCCATCGCCCGCCGGCTCGGGGCGCGGGTGGAACACCAGCCCTTCCTCGGCTACGGCCCCCAGAAGCGGCGAGCCGTGGCCCTCGCCTCCCACGACTGGATCCTGTCGATCGACGCCGACGAGCTGCTCGACGCCGAGGCCCGCGCCGCGATCCTCCGGCTCGACCTCACCGTCCCGGAGGCCTGCTGGGCGGTGCGGCGGCGGACGTTTATCGGCAGCCGGGAGGTGCGGCATGGGGCGTGGAGCAATGACCGGGTGCTGCGGCTTTTCAACCGCACCACGGCCGGGTTCAAGCCGCTCCCGGTGCACGAGGAGGTGGAGGCGGCCCGGCGGCCCGACCTGCTGCCCGGCGTGCTCCGGCATTACAGCTACCCCGACGCGTCCGCTGTGCTGGCCCGATCGATCCGCTACGCCCCGCTCAAAGCTTCGATCATGCGGCAAAAGGGCCAGCGATCAAAGCCCTGGCTCCTGCCCCTCCGCGGCCTCTCGGCCTTCCTCTCGAGCTATCTCTTCCGCGGCGGCTGGCGAGACGGTGCAGCCGGGTTCATCGTGGCCTTGTCGCGGGTGATCGACTCCACCCTACCCCGGGCGCTACTCCTGCTCGAAGACGAACCGCCGCCGCGTGATCGGCCCTGAGCAGCCCTCGCCGCCGCTCCGAATCAAAACCCTGAACTGCCCACGAAGCAAGCGTTCCAATCGGCCCGTGGGGGCGTGACCTGCCGACGAGGCAATCGCTCCAATCGGCCCGTGGGGGCAGGCTTGCAGCCTGCCCGAATCCGGATGGCCCTCAAAAGACGGACGAAGTTCCGATGCCCCCTCCGCATTCCGCAGGCTGCAAGCCTGCGGCCACGGGTCTGCTCGCCCAACCCCTTCCCTGGCACTCCAACGTCGTTGCCTGACTCCGGGTCAGTGGGCAAGCCCGCCGGCCACTCGGCAGATCGCCGCTCGAACTGCCGCACGCCTCACCCACTCCGCAGCGCGGCGAGCACCCGCTCCATGTCAGCTGGAAGCGGCGCCTCGAACCGCATCCGCTCACCCGACACGGGATGGTCGAGTTCGAGCGCCGCGGCGTGGAGCGCCTGCCGCTCGAGCAGCGGCGGCCCGGCTGGCAGCCCCAGCCACTCGGGCTCGATCAGGCCGCGGCCGGAATAGAGGCTGTCACCGAGCACGGGAGCACCGATCGCCGCCAGATGCACGCGGATCTGATGGGTGCGGCCGGTCCGAGGAGCCACCCGTACGACCGCACCGGCGCGGAACCGCTCGAGCACCTCGTAGCGGGTCACGGCCGGCCGGCTCGTCGGATGGTCGCTCCGCACGGCCATCTTCTCCCGCTGGTACGGATGGATGCCGATCGGCAGGTCGATCTCGTCGGCATCAAATCGCGGCTGGCCCTGGGTGATGGCCAGGTAGGTCTTCGCGACCGTGCGGCGTTCAAACTGCCGCGCGAGCGCGTGGTGAGCGGTCTCCGAGCGGGCCACCACGATCACGCCGCTGGTGTCGCGGTCGAGCCGGTGAACGATCCCGGGCCGCACGGCGCCGCCCGCGGTCGAAAGTCCGCCCCCCTCGGCTCCGGCTTCAAGATGCCACTTGAGCGCTCCGGCGAGCGTGCCCTTCCAGTTGCCCTTGGCGGGATGCACCACCATTCCGGCCGGCTTGTTGACGACGGCGATCACCTCGTCGACGTGCACAAAGTCGAGCGGAATTTCCTCCGCCTCAGGCCCCGCGCGGGGTGGTTCCGGCACGGTCAAGACGACGACCGCTCCCGGGCGAAGCTTGGCCGAGGCTTTCACGGCCACGCCATCCACCCGCACTCCTCCCGCCTCGATCGAGCGGGCGAGAAACGAACGGCTGTAGTCGGGAAACGCCCGGGCCAGGAAGGCGTCGAGCCGACTGCCTGCCGAGTCTGAATCGACCGTCAGCGAAACCTGGTCACCCGGCCGGGGCGGCTGCATCGGCGGCGGGTTGGGCGGGAGCGTCACTGGATTCGGCGGCCGGTGCGGAGGCGGCTCCGGCGGCGGGCCGGGACTCAAACCAGTTGTACCATTCGCGGGTCGCCGGCCGTGACAGGGCGGCGATCCGTTCCTCTGCCACGGCCACATAGCCGCTCTCCGGATACTCGGCCACGAGCGTCTGGTAGCCACGGGCGGCCTCTTCCAGTTCACCGAGACTCTCGCGGGCCCGCGCCAGGCCGAAGACCGCCCGCTGGGCCGCCAGGTCACTGGGCCGCTCTGCATTCACGGCTGCATATCGCTCGACGGCGGCCTCGAGTCGCTTGCGGGCCTGGGCCGGATCGGTGAGCAGCAGACGATTGCCATCGGCGAGCGCGGCGTCGGCCTGCACGATCGCCGCCCACTGGGCCGCGGGCGAGCCGCCAAATCGGGCCATCACGGTGTCGAGCGCTCCCGCGTCACCCTCCGCAAACGCGTTGATGAAGCCGTCCCAGGCCGCGCGTTGCTCGGCGACTCGCTGGGATCGCAAGAGCGTCCAGCCGGCCATCCCGAGAAACACGACGGCCGCCACGAGCAGGAGCGTGCTGAGATGGGGCCGAATTCGATCGAAGATCGCCTGGCTCGTCACGGCGAGATCATTGTCGTGGAGTTCGCCAAGCGGAGCCGTCTGTTCGGAATCCATCGCCACCATCTCCCGCTGGAATCGGCCCCGGCACCCCACACCAGCCGCGACCAACAGGCCGCCGCCGCAGCGAGGATGCTCGGGAAAGCCGCCAATAGAAGAATCCACCCGTCAGGCGTCAAGGCGGGCGAGCCCACCCCGGTCGTCGATCGCAGGCGAAGGTTGTAGATTCCTGGTTTCGCCCGCTCCGGATGCCCGCCCGCCCGTGTCGCTCTCCGCCGACCAGTCCGCCGCCCCGCCCCGCCCCACCCCGCCCCGCCGCGTGGGCGTGCCCGGGCTCAATGCCGCCCAGTCGGAAGCTGTGCTCGCGCCGCCGGGGCCGCTGCTCGTCTTGGCCGGCGCCGGCACCGGCAAGACCCGGGTGGTGATTACCCGGATCGCCCACCTCGTGCGAAAGGGGACGCGGCCTTCGCGGATCCTGGCCGTCACGTTCACCAACAAGGCCGCCCGCGAGATGCTCTCCCGGGCCACGGCGATGCTCGGCGGCCGCAACCGTCGCACCGCCGGCAAGGAGGAGCAGCCTGAGCGGCCCGAGATCTCGACGATCCACTCCCTCTGCGTGCGCATCCTCCGCCGGCATGCAACCCGGCTCGGCTACCCCGAGCGGTTTGCGATCATCGACCGCGGCGAGCAGGAGACGGCCGCCCGGCAGGCGCTCAAGGCGATCAAGGTGGCCGACACGGTGCTCTCCCCCGGCGACCTGATCGACCGCGTGAGCCGATGGAAGAGCCGGGCGATTCGGCCGGGCGACGCGACCGCCGCCATCGATGCCGACGCCGACGATACCTGGACGCTCGCGGCGGTGGGCTACCGCCGGTATCAGGAGGCGCTCAAGGCGGCCGGCGCCGTCGACTTCGACGACCTCCTGCTGCTCGTCGACGAGCTCTTCTCCACCGACGAGGAGGTGCGTCTCGCCGAAGCGGGCCGGTTCGACCATGTCTTGATCGACGAGTATCAGGACACGAGCGGCATCCAGGAGCGGATCCTGTCGGCGCTCGCCCGCGACCATAAGAGCATCTGCGTGGTGGGCGACGACGACCAGTCGATCTACGCCTGGCGGGGCGCCGAGATCAGCCACATCCTCGACTTCGCCCGCCGCTGGCCGGGCGCCCGGATCGTGAAGCTCGAGGAAAACTACCGCTCCACCCCCGAGATCATCCGGGCCGCCAACCTGCTGATCGAGCAGAACACCCGCCGCCACGGCAAGACACTTGTGGCAGCTTCGCCCTCGGGCGTGCCGCCGGCGATCGTGCAGGCCCAGGACGAACTCGACGAGGCCCGCCGCGTGGTGGGCGACGTCGAGAGCCTGTTCAAGGAGCGGCAGTGCGACCCGAGCGAAGCGGCGATCCTCGTCCGCACCGGTGAGCAGACCCGGGTGTTTGAACAGGAGCTTCGTCGGCGGCAGATTCCCTATGAGCTCGTCGGCAGCCGCTCCTTCTTCGACCGCCGTGAGGTGAAGGACGTGATGGCGTTCCTGCGGCTGCTGATCGACCCCGACGACGATCTCGCGCTCGTTCGCGTGGCCAACGTGCCCCCCCGCGGCCTCTCGGGCCCGGCGCTGCAGGCCGCCCGGGCCGCCGCCGCGGAAGCCGGCACGAGCATCTGGCAGGAACTCCACTCGCTTCGTGAGCGGGGCAAGCTCTCCTCGGCCGCGACCGGAGGCCTGGCGGGGCTTGAGCGGCTCGTGGCCCTGCGGCAGGCGGGCCTGGCCCCGGCCCCGGGCCAGTCTCGCGGCGCCGCCGTGCTCCGCCAGCTGCTCGACGCAGCCGGCTACCGCCAGTATCTCGACAAAGAGTACGACGACGACCCGGCCGAGGCCGAGACCCGCTGGGCCTGCTGCGAGGAGGTCGCCGCGGCCCTCGACCAGCACGAACGGGCCCGCGGCGGCCAGCCCGACGACCTCGGGCAGGTGATCCGCGGCTTCCTCGACGACTTCGTGCTTCAGGTGGAGGAACAGGAAGACCGGTTCAAAGACGACAAGCCCAAAGGGGCGATGCTCCGGCTGATGACGCTCCACGCGGCCAAAGGGCTCGAGTTTGATTGCGTCTGGATGGTGGGCCTCGAGGAGGGCATCCTGCCCCATCATCGCTCGCTCAACGACGGCCTCCAGGCGATCGACGAGGAGCGGCGGCTCTGCTACGTGGGCGTGACGCGAGCCCGGAAACGGCTGATGCTCTCGCTCTGCCTCACCCGCACGAAATGGGGTAAGCCCAAGCCCTGCCGGCCGAGCCGGTTTCTGTATGAACTCACGGGGCAGCCTGAGAAATTCCAGGAACGCCAAGCGGAGGCGGAGGCACAACGGCCGGCTTCCAGCGGACGGCGGCCGGGCCGCCGCCGCTGAAGCCGGGG
>JBJOHE010000365.1:0-10861 GCA_046047895.1 Planctomycetota bacterium
GCCGCCGCCGTTGGTCTGGGTCGTGACCAGAATCGTGCCGCCGCCGTTGATCGGAATCGTGTAGGCGTTGCGCGAATAGGTGAGTTCGTTGGCGGTGAGAGTCCGCCCGGGGGCGACCGTGAGCGTGTAGTTGGCTCCAGCGGATGGCCCGTTTGATCGGAGCGTGCCGATGAACGACACGTCGGCGGTTGCGGCGGACATATCGACTGTTCCACCGGCGTAAATATAGGTCGTGGATCCGTTGATCGTGAGTGGTCCGGCGATGTCGGTGATCTTGTAGCCGCCGATATAAAAGTTGCTGCCGCTAAAGGTGTTGCCACCGCTGGTCGGCACCGTGGAACTGTCGAACACGCCGACGTCGGCTGTCGTGGGCAATACGTCCCCGACCCAACCGAGATTGTCGTAGAGCTGCCCGGCTGGGAGTTTCACGATGTCGGCCGCGTGGAGGGAGCCAGTGAATACGGCCAGTGTCGCGGCAAGCGCAATGAGACGGGCGGGCGCGTGAATAGCCTTGGTCATGATTCTCTCCGGAGGAGTCACGGTGAATTCGGGTGGGGGGAAGCGATTTGGAGAGCTTAGGAGACTTGCTCGCCGAGCGATCCAGCACTGTTGTTCCCCATACGATTAATATAGTGCGGATAAACCGCACTCACCCGCAATGACAAGTTCTTGTCATGCACAAAAGGCCACTGCAGGAAGGGGGCTTTCGGTGGCTGAAATACCCGGCCCAGGCGTTGGACTTGCTGAGCCCGGCGGCCGGGCCCGCAAACTGACCTTCGTTGGCATCGTCCTCCTCGCCAGCGGCCTGGCCCATCTGCTGGTGTGGGCCGTGCTCGGAGGGCCGTGGGAGGGGGCGGTCACTTGGCGGAAGCCGATCCTGTTTGGCATCTCCGGCGGACTCACGAGCCTGTCGCTGGGCTGGGTCTGGTCGAAACTGCCGCCTCGGTGGGGGGATCGGTGGCTGGCCGCGGCGGCGGCCTGGGCGCTGTTTATCGAAGTGTTCCTGATCGACCTCCAGCGGTGGCGGGGGGTGGCGAGCCACTTCAACCGAGCCACGCCCCTCGACTCCGCGATCTACGACGCGATGGGGGTACTGATCCTGTTCGTGTCGCTCGTGATCTGTGATCTCACAGTGCGGCTCTTCCGCGGGCGTGTGGCACTGCCGCCCGACATGCTCCTGGCCGCGCAGGCGGGCATGGTGCTGCTCGTCGTCTCTTGCGGGCTGGGGGTGTGGGTGAATCTCCATGGCGACCGAAACGTGGCCGCGGGGCTTGACCCAGGGCGATTGGGCGTGGCTGGCGTGCCGAAGTTCCCCCACGGGATGGTGATCCACGCGATCCAGTGGCTACCGGCAATCGCCTGGGCGGCCCGCCGGGCCGGGCTCGGCGAGCGGGCTCGGCTGTGGGTGGTGGCAGTGGCCACGCTCGGCACGGGCCTGCTCCTGATCTACGCCCTCGAGCAGACCCTCGCGGGCCGCAGCCGGTTCGACACCACGCCGCTCACGGCGACGATCCTCGCGGCCGGGTTCGCGTGCCTTGCCGCGGCCGTCGTTGCGATCACCCGCGGCTGGCTCACCCGCCGCGCCGGATGAGGCCTCAGAGCACGCGCCACCAGGGCACAGCGAGGATGTCGGGTGCCAGCCATTCAAGAGTCTGGCCCGCGTGAAGGAGCAGGCCAGCCCGAGACAAACTGCCGTATTCCGCGCGGAAGGCCCGGAGGCCGGCAGCATCGGCCAGCCGCGGCCGAGCCGTCGCCTTGACCTCGATCGGCACGAGTTGCCCGCCAGCTTCGATGACGAGATCGACCTCGTCGCCGACGGCGGTTCGCCAGTAATGGATGTCGACTCGTTCCGCCGTCGCATCCCGCCAGGCGAGCAGGTCGGTGAGCACGAGGTTTTCAAGGTGGGCTCCCGCCGGTTCTTTCAGGCCGGCGAGGTGGAGCGCGACCCCCGTGTCTCCCCAATAGAGTTTGGGCGACTTGATCAGCCGCTTCGTGCGATTCACCGCAAACGCCGGCAACCGCACGAGCAAGTAGGAGGTCTCCAGGAGGTTGAGGTACCGGTGCACCGTCGGTTGGGGAAGGGCCGCGTCCCGGCCGAGTTCGGTCTGGTTGAGCATCTGCCCAAGCCGGTGGCAGGCTGCCCGCATCAGTCGGCGGAAGTCAGGCAGCGCGGCGATCGCCGAAAGATCCTGCAGGTCTCGTTCGAGATAGGTGCGAACGTAGCCGTCGAACCAAATCGATCGTTCTCGTTCGGTTCGAAGCTGGAGTGCGGGCGTGGGAAAGCCTCCTCGAAGGACGAGCCGCTTCCAATCCTCCCGCGGGCCGCCGGCGTCACCAAACAAGTCCCGCCAGCCCCCGTCGGGTGTCGCCAGCAACTCCGGCCACAGCCCCGCCCGTCCATCTCCCGCCTGTTCACGACGGGTCATGGGCCAGAGCGTGAGATAGCTTGCCCGGCCAGCAAGCGATTCCGAGACGCGACGCATCAGCAGCAGGTTGGCCGAGCCGGTCAGGAGAAACCGGCCGGCCGCCCGGTCTTGGTCAATCGCCCGCTTGACGGCTCGGAGAAGCCCGGGCTCCCGCTGCACCTCGTCGATCGTGATCCGACTGCCGCCCCCTACGAGCGCGAAGGGGTCGCGTTTGGCCAGATCGACGACATCGAGGTCGTCGAGCGTGGCGTAGATCCGACGGCCGGCAACCTGCTCCTGCACGAGCGTGCTCTTGCCCGCCTGGCGGGCGCCGGTCACCACGACCGCCGGCATCACCTGGAGCCGTTCGCGGAGCGAGGCCGCTGCCAGCCGGGGAAGATGTGAGGCATTCATGCAGTGAATGATAATCATTCACGCATTGAATAGAAAGCACGAGGCGCCGGAATGACGAGAAACATCGCGGCTCTGGCTCGATCACCGCGATGAATTCGGGTCCCTCTGGTTTAGACTGCCGTTTGATCTGGATGGGCCAGGCTGTCGGCCGCCCCCCCTTTCCCTTTGGTCACCCGCATGAACGTTCCGCACGAGCCGAGTCTGTCGCACGCACCCGGCGTCACGGTCGATTCGATCCTGGCCGCCGCCAGCGACGAGACCCGGGCCACGCTCCGCGTGCTCGGGGAACTTCTGGGCAACGAGCCCAGCTCAAACCTCTCCGCCACCCAGTTCGCCGCGCGGCATCTGAGGGTGGAGCCCGCGAGTCTGGCGAGCACCCGCTACGTCGGCCCCACCACGTCGCTCGCCGTGCTCGGGCACCTGTTGCGGCTCGAGATCGACCGCCACGCCGACCGCGTCGTGATCGGGTCGCCCGGCGATGGCGAGCCGCCCACCTGGTCGCAGCTCGATCTCGGGCCAGGTGTGCAGCTGCCAGTGCCGGGCCGGCTCGTTGTGTTCTTCCCCGCCGGCACGCTCGCCGAGCCGCCGCTCTGCATCTCGATTGACGACCGCCAATGGGAGCGAGACTTCGCGATCCTCGCGCCGGCCGCGGCGAAAGGGGAGGCTGAGCGGCTGATGGGGCAGTTTCGCGAGGGCATCCGGTCGGCCCTCAATCCGCTCCGCGGCCGGGTGCTCGAGGCTCGCGTCGATGACGGCGCGATGCGGATCGGGGTGGCGGCCGAACTGGCGGCCGACCGCAGCGGCCTGATCCTGCCCGACGCAATCTGGTCGGAGATCGACATCTTTCTCGCGGCCGCCACCAGCCGCCGCGAACTGCTCCGCAGGCTCGGCCTCGGCACCAACCGCGGCATGCTCGTCGCCGGCCCGCCCGGGGTGGGCAAGACCCATCTCGTGCGGGTGATCGCGGCGGAACTCGCCGGCGATTTCACCACGATCCTGGCCGACGCCAACTCGATGCGGCATGCGATCGCCGATCTCTATGCCGAGAGCGGCAACTTCGGCCCCACGCTCGTGGTGCTTGACGATATCGATCTCGTGCTCGGCCACCGTGACGGCTCGGGCCATAACAACTCGCTGGCCGACTTCCTCTCGGCCCTCGACGGCGTGCGGCAGCGGCAGGACATCCTCACGATCGCCACCACCAACGATCCGGAGTCGCTCGATCCGGCGGCCCAGCGGTCGAGCCGGTTCGACACCGTGATCACGCTGCCGATGCCTGACGCCGACCTGCGGGCCCGGATTCTGGAGCGGCACCTCGGCCAGCTTGGCCTGGGGATCGACTACGCCGCGGTCGCCGAGTCGCTCGACGGCGCCAGCGGGGCCGACGTCAAGGAGGTGGTGCGGCGGGCCGTGCTCGAGCACGGCGGAGCCTTCACCCAGGACCAGCTGATCGACATTGCCGAGTCAGGCCGCTGGCAGACGGCGGTCGATCGCGGCCGGTACCTCGCCCCGAAATCGTCCCGCCGGAAGACCCGGGTGGGCTTCGGCGGATGAGCGGTAGCTCCCGAGCGGGCCGACACCGAATCGCGTTCCCTTGAGTTTCCTCCTTCTGGAGCGTCCCATGCCGTTCGATTACACCCTTGCCGACAAGCTCTTTCGGGTGAAGCCGGGCAAGAAGTTTCGCCTCGCCGACCACGATCCCGCCTGGGCGGGCGACGAGGAGGTTCCCGAGGCGAAGCGAAAGGCCTGGAGCAAGCAGATTCTGAAGGAGAGCCGGGAGGAGCTGGCCTCCTCGCAGGAGCTGCTTTACGCCGCCGACACCTGGAGCATGCTCGTGATCTTCCAGGCGATGGATGCCGCCGGGAAGGACGGGGCGATCAAGCACGTGATGAGCGGCGTCAATCCGCAGGGTGTGGAGGTGACGAGCTTCAAGCATCCGTCGGCCGAGGAACTCGACCACACCTTCCTCTGGCGGTGCATGAAGCGGCTCCCGGAGCGGGGCCGGATCGGGATCTTCAACCGCTCCTATTATGAGGAGGTCTTGATCGTGCGGGTGCACCCGCACCTGCTGTCGGCCCAGCGGATTCCGAACGTGGCCCCGGGAAAGCAAGCCTGGGAGGAACGATTCGACGACATCAATGCCTTCGAGCGGCATCTGGCCCGCAACGGCACCGCGATCGTGAAGTTCTTCCTGAACGTTTCGCGAAAGGAACAGCGGAAGCGGTTTCTCGACCGGATCGACGAGCCCGACAAGCACTGGAAGTTTTCGGCCTCCGATGTGGCCGAGCGGGCGCACTGGGACGCCTACATGGAGGCTTATGAGGCGGCGATCGGGGCGACGAGCACGGACCAAGCGCCCTGGTATGTGATCCCGGCCGACCGGAAGTGGGTGAGCCGTGCGGCGGTCGCCGCCGTGCTCGCCGGCACGATCCGTCGGCTCGGGCTCGAATGGCCGACGGTCGACGAGGCGAAGGAACGGCAGATCGCCGACGCCCGCCGGCGGCTCGCCGCCAAGTGAGCGGCTGTTAGCGGCAGGCGAGCGGGGCCGCGGCGGCCGCCGCTGTCGCGGTCAGCATCTTGTAGGTCTTGAATCCGCCGCCGAGGTTGGCGGCGTCGAAGCCGTGCTGGAGCAGGATGCGGGTGGCGTAGTAGCCCCGCTGGCCCACCTGGCAATAGCAGAGGATTCGGCGGTCGCGGGGCAGTTCTGCGAGGCGGCCACGGAGTTCGTCGAGCGGGATGTTCACCGCCCCCGGCGCCTCGCCGCAGAGGAATTCATCCTCCGTGCGGACGTCGAGCAGAAGCGGCTGAGCTTCTGTCGTCTCAGCGTCGATCACTGCCTCCCAGGATTCCTGGGGATGGTCGCCGCGGAGCAGGCCGGCCGCCACGAATCCGGCCATGTTCACCGGATCCTTGGCCGAGCCGAATTGCGGCGCGTAGCAGAGTTCCATCTCCTCCAGGTCGTAGACCGTCATCCTTGCCTGAATCGCCACCGCGAGCACGTCGATTCGCTTGTCGACGCCCGCTCCACCCACGCCCTGGGCCCCGAGCACCCGGCCGTCGGCTGGATCGAAGAGCAACTTGAGCGACATCGGCTCGGCCCCGGGGTAGTAGCCCGCGTGGTTGGCTGGATGCACATAGACCTTACGGTAGTCGCGGCCAGCCCGCCGGAGCAGCTTCTCCGAGCAGCCGGTGCAGGCGGCCGTGGCCTTGAACACGCCCACCACCGACGTGCCCTGCGAGCCGCGGTATCGACCGGAGCGGCCGCACATCCCGTCGGCCGCGAGCCGGCCTTGCCGGTTGGCCGGCCCGGCCAGCGGAATCTGCGTGGGCGTGCCGAACACGCCGTCGGGAATCTCGACTGCATCGCCCACCGCCCAGATCGCTGGATCGCTCGTCCGCATCCCGGCGTCCACCTGAATGCCGCCTCGCGGTCCCACGGCGAGGCCGGCCGCGGCGGCCAGACCGCTCTCCGGTCTGACGCCGATGCCCAGCAGTACGAGATCCGCCGGCAGTCGCCGGCCGCTCGTCAGGACCACTTCCAGGCCGGTGTCGGTCTGCTCAAAGGCGGCCGCCGAGTCGGCGAGGATCGTCTCGACTTTGTGCCGGGCGAGGGTCTCAAGGATCGGCGCCGTCATCTCCCGGTCGAGCGGAGGCAAGACCTGGTCTTGGAGTTCCACGATCGTGGTCGCCACGCCGCGATGCACGAGGTTCTCGGCGACTTCCAGCCCGATGAATCCGGCTCCCACCACCACAGCTCGTGTGGCGCCCGCGTCGAGCGCCGCCTTGATCCGATCCATGTCCTGGAGGTTTCGCAGGGTGTGGATGCCGGGGAGGTCGAGGCCAGGGATCGGCGGCTTGAGGGGCGCCGCTCCCGGCGCGAGGAGGAGCCGATCGTAGGCCTCGTCATATTCTCGGCCCGTCTCCAGGTCGCGGACCCGCACGCTCCGTGCGGCGCGGTCGATCGCGAGCACCTCCGAGCGAGTCCGCACATCGAGCGCGAACCGCTCTCGGAGATGCTCGGGGGTGGTCACGATCAAGGCCTGACGTGACTTGATCACGCCGCCGGCGTAGTACGGCATGCCGCAGTTGGCGAACGAGACATCGGGGCCGCGTTCGAGGACGATGATCTCCGCCGTCTCGTCCAGCCGCCGAGCCCGGGCCGCCGCCGAGGCCCCGCCTGCCACCCCGCCCACGATCACGATCTTCATGCAGGTCTCCAGGAAACATGCCAGGTTCGGGCGGGGCCCGCCTCGGGCCGCCCAGCAGGCCGAAAGACTACGGACTTTGCCTACGATTACGAAGCCGTGATTGTCGGTTTTTTCGCAGTCGCATACGATGAAAAGCGTCAGGAGAGAGTCCGAAGCTGCGGGAACGCGGCCGAAGGCCGCCGAAGGCTGAACGCTCAGGCAAAAGAACTGACGACCTACTTCTGTTGGAGAGCGATGCGGGGCCGACGGCTTCGCATCCACCGAAGGGGCAACCCGGCGGCGTCGTGCTGTCGGCGAATCTCTCAGGTTCCAGGACAACAGGGTTCCGGGCGGCGGCGCGAGCCGACGCCACGAGTTATGGAGCCCGCCCATGTCCGGTCAGACTGCCTCTGCCACTGCTTCGCCGGTTGATAAAGCTCCCACGCCATCGTTTCGGCTTCGGGGCGATCTCGCCCATGGCCTGCCGCCGGCCGCAACCGTCGGGAACGGGCCGCCGGCGACGCCGGCCGAGTCGTCGCTCGCCGAGCCCGCCGACTTCGTGCGGCGACATATCGGTCTCTCGGCGGCTGACGAGGCAGCGATGCTCGCCGCGATCGGTGCTGCGTCTCGGGAGGCGCTGATCAGGGAGATCGTGCCGGCGAGCATTGCCCGCCCAGACGCGATGCAGTTGCCGCCGCCGCTCTCGGAGGCCGCGGCGCTCGCCGAACTGCGAGCGATCGCCAATCGCAATCAGGTGTTCAGGAGCTTCATCGGCCAGGGCTACTTTGGCACGCGAACTCCGGCCGTGATCCTGCGGAATGTCTTGGAAAACCCCGCCTGGTACACCGCCTACACGCCGTACCAGGCCGAGATCTCCCAGGGACGGATGGAGGCGATCGTCAATTTCCAGACGATGATCTGCGACCTCACCGGGCTGCCGATCGCCAACGCCTCGCTGCTCGACGAGGCCACCGCCGCCGCCGAGGGGATGACACTCGCCCGGCGGATGGCCGCGAGCAAGAGCCCGCGGTTCCTCGTCGACCACCGCTGCCATCCGCAGACGATCGAGGTGCTCGCCACCCGCGCCGAGCCGCTCGGCATCGAACTGGTGGTGGGTGACGTGCGGGAATTGCTTGCCGGTGGCGACTGCTTCGGCGGGCTCGTGCAGTATCCGACGACTGATGGCGACCTGCCCGACTGGCGGGAGTTCGCCGAGCGGATGCACGCGGCGGGGGCGCTCCTCTGCGTTGCGACCGATCCGCTGGCGCTCGCGTTGCTCACGCCGCCGGGCGAGTGGGGAGCCGACATCGCCGTCGGCTCGACCCAGCGATTCGGGATGCCGATGGGCTGCGGCGGGCCGCATGCCGCCTTCTTCGCCTGCCGCGACGAGTTCAAGCGGTCGCTGCCGGGGCGGCTTGTGGGCGTGAGCGTGGACGACGCCGGCCGGCCGGCGTACCGGCTCGCGCTCCAGACTCGTGAGCAGCACATCCGCCGCGAGAAGGCCACCTCCAATATCTGCACCGCCCAGGTGCTACCGGCCGTGGTGGCCTCGATGTATGCGGTGTACCACGGGCCCGAGGGGCTCACCGCGATCGCGGAGCGGGTCGCCGGGCTCGTGGCCGTGTTGGCAGCCGGACTGCGGCGGCTCGGGCTGGCCCCGGCCAATGCCCACGCCTTCGACACGCTGGCCATTCCGACGGGGGGCCGCACGGCGGCGGTCCTCGATCGGGCCCGGGCAGCCGGAATGAACCTCCGGCGATTGGGCGACGGCATGATCGGCATCGCCCTCGATGAGACGACCGAGCCTGCGGATGTCGTGCGGCTCTGGGAGGTGGTTGCCGAACCGGCGCAGAGAGTGCCCGAGTTTGCCGTCTGCGAGGCCGAGGCCACGAGTCTCCTGCCCACCGGTCTCAAGCGAACCAGCTCGTTCCTTGAGCATCCAGTGTTTCACTCCTACCGCAGCGAGACGGCGATGCTCCGCTATCTCCGCGAGCTGGCCGACCGCGACCTTGCGCTCGACCGCAGCATGATCCCGCTCGGCAGCTGCACGATGAAGCTCAATGCCACGAGCGAGATGATCCCGATCACCTGGCCCGAGTTCGCCGAGATTCATCCCTTCGCGCCGGCCGACCAGCGGGAGGGCTACGCGATCCTCGAACAGCAGCTCGTGACCTGGCTGGCTTCGGCGACGGGCTATTCCGGCATCAGTCTTCAGCCCAACGCGGGCAGCCAGGGGGAATACGCCGGTCTGCTCGCGATCCGGGCCTGGCAGCGGGCGCGTGGCCAGGCGCAGCGAACCCTCTGCCTGATCCCATCGTCGGCCCATGGCACGAACCCCGCCAGCGCCCAGATGGCAGGCATGGACGTGGTGGTCGTGGGCTGCGACGCCGACGGCAATGTCGACCTCGCAGACCTCGAGGCGAAATGTCGGCAGCACGCCGATCGACTGGCGGCTGTGATGATCACCTATCCCAGCACCCACGGCGTGTTTGAGACCGAGGTGAAGCGGCTCTGCGAGATCGTGCATGCCCACGGCGGACGGGTGTATGTGGACGGGGCAAACCTCAACGCACTGGTGGGGCTGGCGGCGCCCGGCGAGTTCGGCGGCGATGTCAGCCACCTCAATCTTCACAAGACCTTCTGCATCCCGCACGGCGGCGGCGGGCCGGGCGTGGGGCCGGTCTGCGTGGTCGAGGATCTCGCACCGTTCCTCCCCTGCCACGCCACCGGCGGCCTGACCGGCGGGCCCGTGGGGGCCGTGTCGGCCGCGCCGCTCGGCAATGCGGCGGTGCTGCCGATCTCCTGGATGTATTGCCGGATGATGGGGGCCGACGGCCTGCGGCAGGCGACTGAGGCGGCGATTCTGTCAGCCAATTATGTGAGCGACCGGCTCCGTGACCATTATCCCACGCTCTATGCCGGCCCCGGCGGCCGCGTGGCCCACGAGTGCATCCTCGATCTGCGGCCGCTCAAGGAGACGAGCGGGGTCACGGCAGAGGACGTGGCCAAGCGGCTGATCGACTACGGCTTCCACGCCCCAACGCTCAGCTTCCCGGTGCCGGGGACGCTGATGGTGGAGCCGACCGAGAGCGAGAGCCTGGCGGAGCTTGATCGTTTCATTGCCGCGATGATCGCCATCCGGGAGGAGATTCGCCGGATCGAGCGGGGCGAGTGGCCGGAGGATGACAACCCGCTCAAGCGGGCCCCCCACACGGCCGCCTGCGTGGCCGCCGACGACTGGACGCGGCCTTACGGCCGGGAGGCGGCGGCCTTCCCCGTGCCAGACCTCCGGCGGCGGAAGTACTGGCCTCCCGTCGGTCGGGTCGACAACGTCCACGGCGACCGCAATCTCTTCTGCAGTTGCGTGCCCGTCACGGCCTGGGCCGAGGAGTAGGTGAGGGCGGTCTCGGGTTTCTGCTCGACTGGCTTCGCGAGACGACCCGGCTTTGGGCAGGCTGCAAGCCTGCCCCCACTGGCCGATGAGTGGGCACCCCGGGATGGAGGTGCTCGGGAACGAGATGTTGGGCGAGTCGACCCGTGGCCGCAGGCTTGCAGCCTGCGGAATCCGGGCTTTGACCACGACAGGAGGAGAGTCGCCCCTGGGGTAGCAGCGCGGCTTTGGGCAGGCTGCAAGCCTGCCCCCACTGGCCGATGGGTGGGCAACCCGGGATGGAGGTGCTCGGGAACGAGATGTTGGGCGAGTCGACCCGTGGCCGCAGGCTTGTAGCCTGCGGAATCCGGGTGCTTTGTCGAAACGGGAATTGCCGCGGTAGACTCCGAGCCATGAGGGAACTTCGCAGAATCTGGCAGGGGATGGGCCGCGTTGCCCTGGTGGCAGGGGCCTTGGTCGCGTTC
>JBJOHE010000366.1:0-8496 GCA_046047895.1 Planctomycetota bacterium
TCGCCGGCCGCGACGCGGCCGAACTCGTACTCGAAGGCCGGGCCGAGGGCGGAGCGTGGCTCGTGCGGCCCGCTGGCGACGAGCCGGTCGAGTCGCTCCTGATGCGGGCCGGCCGGGTGCCGCTGCCTGGTTACATCCGTGGCGGCCTCGACGAACCGGGCGACATCGAGCGGTATCAGACGGTCTTCGCCCGGGCTGCCGGCTCTGCCGCCGCGCCGACGGCGGGGCTCCATTTCACGACCGACCTGCTCGAGGCCCTCGCGGCCCGAGGGATCGACCAAACCCAGGTCACGCTCCATGTCGGGCTCGACACCTTCCGGCCGATCACGGCGGAACGCCTTGACGAGCATCCGATGCACACCGAATGGTGTACCTGTCCGCCAGCCGCCGCGGCGGCTATCGCCGCGACGAAGTCACGAGGCGGCCGTGTGGTGGCCGTCGGCACAACCTCGGTGCGGACGCTCGAGACGGCGGCCCGGGCGGCGGAGCGCTCGCTCGCGGCCTGGGAGGGACCGACCGACCTCTTCATCCGGCCGGGGCATGAGTTTCGGGCTGTCGACTGCCTGCTGACCAACTTCCATATGCCCCGCACCACCCTGATGGTGCTCGTCTCCGCCTTCGCCGGCCGCGACCTGATCGCCCGGGCCTACGCGGAAGCGATCCGGGAGCGGTACCGGTTTCTCAGCTACGGCGACGCGATGCTGATCCTCTGAGGAAGGCCGGTCGCTCGCGTCCCTGTTCCGTCCCTTCCCGGTTGCTCTGGGCGGGGAACGCTTGTGGAAGTGCCAATGGCCGTCCTATCCTGACTCGCATGAACAGCTTCCCCGATGAACAGGTGTTGGTGGTGCCGCGGTCGCTCTTCGAGCGGGCCGGGGCCTTTCAGGGCTTCTCCGGCGACACGGCGGCCTATCTGCCGCTGCTCCTCGATCCGGCGAACACCTCCTGGCGGCCGCGGGCCTCCGTCGAGGAGGATCCGTCATTCAAGCAACTGATTCCCTACTGCGTGCTCGCCTGGCGGGATGCGGATGGCCGGCCCCACTACTTTGCCTACACCCGCGGTGGCGGCCAGAGCGAGGCCCGGCTCCGGGCGAAGCGGTCGGTGGGCATTGGGGGCCACATCTCCAGCACCGACGGTGAACATGGTGACGACACCTCGTATGACGCGGGCATGCGGCGGGAACTCGCCGAGGAGATCGCGATCGGCGGCGGCTGGACGAGCCGCTGCCTTGGATTGATCAACGACGATTCCAATCCGGTCGGTCAGGTGCACCTCGGCATCGTGCACCTGCTCGAACTCGAGCGGCCTGAAGTGGCGTCCCGGGAAAGCGAACTGGTCGAGTGCGGCTTCGCGCCGCTTGACGACCTGCTGGGCGACCGGGATCGGTTCGAAACCTGGTCGCAGATCGCGCTCGACGCCCTGGCCGCGGGGCTCCTGGACTGAGGCGTAGGACCTGACGCGAGGCGGGGGATGACCGCGGAAGCCCCGATCTATCTCGACAACCATGCCACCACCCGGCTCGATCCCCGGGTGCTGGAGGCGATGCTTCCCTGGCTCACGGAGCACTACGGCAATGCCGGGAGCGTGACCCATGAATTCGGCCGCGAGGCGCGGGAAGCCGTTGAGGCGGCCCGCGAGACGTTCGCGGCGGCGATTGGGGCGGTGCCGCGGGAGATCGTGTTCACGAGCGGCGCGACCGAGGCCACGAACCTCGCTCTCCTCGGCACGGCGGCTCGTCTGCGGCGACTGGCCGACGGCGTGGCCCGTGGCCATTTCCTCACGCTCGTCACGGAGCACGCGGCCGTGCTCGACCCGCTCGAGCACCTCGAGCGGGAGGGGTTTTCGGTGACGCGGCTGCCGGTGGCCCGCCAGGGCGATGCCGACGAGCTGGTGGGCCGGGTCCGGCTCGCCGACCTCCAGGCCGCGCTGCGGCCCGACACGGCGCTTGTGTCTGTGTTGCTCGCCAACAACGAGATCGGTGTGATCCAGGATCTGCCGGCGATCGCGACGCTCGTGCACGAGGCGGGGGCGCTGCTCCACATCGATGCGTCGCAGGCGGTCGGGCGCATGCCGGTCGATGTCGACTCCCTCGGCGCCGACCTGGCAAGCTTCTCCGGCCACAAGTTTCACGGTCCGAAGGGCAGTGGGGCGCTGTATGTCAGGCGGCGGGGCCGGGCGGTGCGGCTCGAGCCGCTCTCCTTCGGCGGCGGCCAGGAACGCGGCCTTCGCAGCGGCACGCTCGACGTGCCCGGGATCGTTGGGTTCGCCGAAGCTGCCCGGCTGGCCGGCACCGACCTCGAGGCCGACGTCCTCCAGATGCGAGCCCTGCGGGACCGCCTCTGGGAGGCCCTCGCCCAGGGCATCCCGGGCCTCGAACTCAATGGCCCCGCGCTTGAGGGCTGCGACCGCGCGGGCGAGCCGATCCGGCTTGTCAACAACCTCAACGTGCACGTGCCGGGAGTCGACGGCCAGACGCTCCTCGCCACGCTCGCGGCGGACAGGCTGGCAGTGAGTTCCGGCAGCGCCTGCGCGTCGGAGAGTCCGCGGCCGAGCCACGTGCTCCAGGCGATCGGTCGCGACGAAGACCAGGCCCGGGCGAGCCTGCGGTTTGGCCTGTCGCGATTCACGACCGCCGAAGAAGTCGAGGCCGCCGCCGCCCTGATCGCCGCCGCGGCCACCAGGCTTCGGGCGGGTTAGCATCGCGGCCATGGAGCGTGAGATCGCACCGCGGGCACTCCACCAGGGGAGGCTCGGGGGGCGGCGAACGCTCGAGGAGCATAGGGGCGTATCCTCGCCCGCGACGAGACTTTTGCCGCCCCCCGAGCCGGCGCACATCAGCCGACGCACAGTCTCGGGAGCGGCGAACGCTCGCGGAGCATAGGGGCGTATCCTCGCCCGCGACGCGACTTTTGCCGCCCCCCGAGCCGGCCACCCACCCACGTTGAACCGTTCTTGCAGGGCGTCAGCGGGCTTTGCCTTTTCCGGCCGCGGGGCTAAGATTTTCACACTGAGGAGTGTGTTTACGTTCCTCGCGAATGCCCTTTGAGACAGCCAGTCAGGAGAGTCACCACCATGTCGGTCATGCTCACGGAAAAGGCGGCCAGCGAGGTCAAGAAGATCATCACCGAGCAGCAGCTCGCGCCTGAGACGGTGCTGCGGGTGGGCGTCGCCGGCGGCGGCTGCAGCGGCTTCAGTTACTCGCTCGGCTTCGACACCGCCTTCGATCCCGCCGCCGACACGCTCAAGGAGCAGCACGGCGTCAAGGTGGTCGTCGACAAGAAGAGCGACCTGTTCCTCGATGGGACCACGCTCGACTTCCACGAGGGGATCGACAAGCGGGGCTTCACGTTCAACAATCCCAATGCCAAGAAGAGCTGCGGCTGCGGCAGCTCGTTCCAGGCTTGAGTGTGCCCGGGCTGACGCCGCGAGCGAACGTGAGGAGGGCCGGTCCAGCCGGCGGATGACGTGACGGCTGCCGGCCATGGGCCCAAGGTTCAAATTGTCGGAATCGGCGACGATGGCCTCGACGGCATGACGGCCCAGGCCCGGCGGCTGCTCGAGGAGGCCGAGGTGCTCATCGGGCCCGATTCCTGCGCGAGTCTCTTGTCGGAATCGCTCCGCGGTCGCCTCGAGTCGGCGGCCAACCTCGAGGAACTCGTCGAGCGAATCGAGGCCGCGGCCGGGCGACGAACGGTGGTGCTCGCCTCGGGCGATCCGCTCTTCTACGGCACCGCCCGCTATGTCTGCGGCCGGCTGGGCAAGGATCGGTTCGAGGTGGTGCCCCACGTCAGCAGCATGCAGCTGGCCTTTGCCCGGGTAAAGGAATCCTGGGAAGACGCCTTTTTGGCGACTCTCGCAGGTCAGTCAATCGAGCGGGTGATCGACCGGATTCGCACGAGCGAATCGGCCGGCCTGTTCACAAGCGAGGAGTGGCCTCCGGCGGCGGTGGCCCAGGCGCTGCTCGACAATGGCATCGACGCCTTTCTCGCGTACGTCTGTGAAAACCTCGGCTCACCCGACGAGCGGGTGACCCAGGGCAGCCTGGCCGACATCGCGAAGGAATCGTTCGGCCCGCTCAACGTGATGATCCTCGTCCGCAAGCCGCGGGCGCCCGAGCAGGCGGGGCAGGTGGGCACGCGGCTGTTCGGCAACGCCGACGAGTGTTTCCTGCAGTCGCGGCCGAAGCGAGGGCTGCTCACGCCGGCCGAGGTGCGGGCCTTGGCTCTGGCGGAAATGGCCCTGAAACCGGTGGGTGTCATCTGGGATGTCGGTGCGGGGAGTGGCTCGGTGGGGCTCGAAGCGGCCCGGCTGGCCCGCGACGGGCGGGTGTTCGCCATCGAAATGGATCCCGACGACCATGCGTTGATTCGGGAAAACGCGGTTCGGTTCGGTGTGACAAACCTGACGGCCGTGCTCGGCCGCGCTCCGGAGGCCTGGGCCGACCTGCCACCGCCCGACGCAATCTATGTGGGAGGCAGCGGCCGCGATGTCGCGATGCTGGTCGAGCAGGCCTGGGAGCGGCTCGTGGCCGGCGGCCGGCTCGTGACCGCCTGCAATTCGATCGAAAACCTCGCCGCGGTGCACGCGCTCCTCCGGGCCCGCTCCGATGATGCGGCGTACTGGATGGTCAATCTCGCCCGCGGCATCGAGCAGCTCGACCGGATCCGGTTCGAGGCGATCAATCCCGTGTTTTTGATCGCCGCCACGAAGCCGGCGGCCTCAAGTCGATGAACCCGCTCCCGGAACCGCTCGATGTGATCGCCGTCGGGGCCCATCCCGACGACGTCGAGATCGGCTGCGGCGGCACCCTTGCGCTGCTTGCATCGCAGGGCTACCGGGTGGGCATCATCGATCTCACCGACGGCGAGCCGACGCCGCGGTCGAGCGGGCCTGCCCAGCGGCTCGCGGAAGCGGCCGCGGCCGCCAAGACCTTGGGGGTGGCCCATCGCGAGACGCTCGCCTTCCCGAATCGGCGGCTGTTCGACGGGTTTGACGTGCGGGTTGAGATGGCCATGATCTTCCGCCGCTGGCGGCCCAAGCTCGTGCTCGGGCTGGCCGACAAGACGCCGCTGGCTTCGCCCGACCACGCCCAGGCGGTGGCGATCACCGAGGCGGCCGTCTTCTACTCCCGTCTGACCAAGTGGGACGAGAAGTTCGGCGGCCTGCCGGTCCACACGGTCCCTCAGTATCTCACCTACTTCCTGTTTGCCGGCGTGCCGCAGGTGCCCCACGGCCAGTATCCGCTCGTCGTCGACATCAGCCGCCAGCTCGAACTCAAGCTCGCGGCGATCGCCTGCTACGAGAGCCAGTTTCCTCCGGAGAAGGCCCACATCTTTCCGCGGGTGCGGGCAATGGCCGAGACGGTCGGCCTGATGGCCGGCTGCGGTGCCGGGGAACTCCTGGCCGGCACCCGGATGCCGCTCACGGCCGATCCGCTGCGAATGCTGTTTCCCGACTGAGTGCGGTCGTGACGCTGGCTTTGCTGGCAACAGCCGCGTCGCGGGTGAGAATACGCCTGCTGTTCCGCGAGCGTTCGCCGCCCCCTGAGCTCGTGCGTCAGCGGAGATGCGCCGGCTCGGGGGTCGGCAAAAGTCTCGTCGCGGGCGAGGATACGCCCCAATGCTCCTCGAGCGTTCGCCGACCCCCGAGCCTCCCCGTGGCGTCGGGTATAAATAGGCGAGTTCGGGGCGGGTGGGCAGGTATCCTGGGTCTCCGTCCCGGACCGTTTCGTTTTTCACCTCCCTTGCGAAGCCCATGAATCTCTCGACCTTTCTCCTCGCCCTCGTCGTCTCGCTCGGCGGGTTTCTGTTCGGCTTCGATGCCGGAATCATCTCCGGGGTGATGACCTACTTCCGGCCGCAGTTCGACCTGTCCGATGCCCAGGCCGGCTGGGTCGTCAGCTCGCCCACCTTCGCCGCCACCTTCGCGATGCTGGCGGCCGGCCGGTTGAGCGACATGATCGGCCGGAAGCCGGTGCTGCTCGGGATCGCCTTTCTCTACACGCTCTCGGCCATCGCCTCCGCCTTTGCCGGCTCCTATGAGGCGATGTACATCGCCCGGATGATCGGCGGCGTGGCCTTCGGGGCGGCCCTGATCATCGCACCGACCTACATCGCCGAGATCGCCACCGCCCGGAATCGCGGCCGGCTGGTGTCGATCCAGCAGCTCAATATCGTGTTGGGCTTCTTTGCCGCCTTCGCCTGCAACAACCTGCTGCATGGCATGACCAAGGGAGATCCACCGCTGCTCACGGAGGAGGTGGTCTGGCGGTGGATGCTCGGGCTCGAGGCCTTTCCCGCGGCGGCCTACTTCCTCTGCATGCTGTTCGTGCCGGAGAGCCCCCGCTGGCTGTTCACGAAGAACAAGGCCCAGGCGGGCCAGGCCATTCTCGCCCGTCTCCATGGAGAGGAGGCTGCCCAGGCGGAGCGGCGGGCGATCGAGGAGGGCATCGCCAAGGAGGAGACGATCGAACGCGGTGCCTTCTCCGAACTCGTGAGTCCCGCTCTCGCCTCGATCGTGTTTCTCGGCCTCGCGATCGGCATTCTCCAGCAGAGCACCGGCATCAACGCGATCTACTTCTACGCCAACAGCATTTTTGAACAGACGGGTATCGGCACCGACGCGGCCTTCACCTCGGGCGTTTTGCTCAGCACGACGAGCGTGATCTTCACGATCGTGGCGATGGGCCTGATCGACCGCCTGGGCCGCCGCCCGCTCCTGCTGGTGGGCATGGCCGGGATTGCGGTGAGCCTGCTGCTCTGCGCCTGGGCCTTCAATCAGGCCACCTACCGGCTCTCGGAGGCTGGTCTTCAGCAGCTCGCGGACACGGTCGATACCGCCAGGCTCGAACCGGTCGTCGACGAGGTGTTCACCAGCGACCTGGCCTTCAAGAACCGGATGAAGGAGCTGCTCGGAGCGGCGGAGTACGCCAAGCAGGAGGGGGCGCTCGTCAAGGCGGCCATCGAGATGCCAGGCATGGTCGCCCTGGCGGGAATCTTCGGGTTCATCGCCTGCTTCGCCTTCTCGCTCGGGCCGGTGATGTGGGTGATGCTGTCCGAGCTGTACCCCAATCGGATCCGAGGTCTCGCGATCGGGGCGATCGGCTTCGTCAATTCGACGACCAGCTGGCTCGTCCAGCAGATCTTCCCCTGGGAGCTCTCCGCGCTCGGCAACGCGACGACATTCCTGATTTTTGGACTGATCGCGCTGTTCGGGTTTCTCCTGATGTTGAAGATCCTTCCCGAAACGAAGGGGAAGTCGCTCGAGCAACTCGAGGCCGAGCTGATCCACGCCTGATGGTCGTCCGCCCTCGTCGCCGAATCACCCCACGCAGCCCTCGCTCACACTCAGGAGAACGGATCCATGCTGATGTTTGAACGGCTCATGCCCTCGGGCCGCCCCACGCAAACCAGCAGGGGCTTCCGGAATCCCGTTCGATGCTGCCTGCGCCTGCTGTTTGCCCTCGGAGCCTGTCCTGCCGTGTTCGCTGACACTGATCCACCCACTGTTTCGGTTCCAGCTACTGTCTTTCGGGAGTCGTCGGCCGGTGTGTCCGTCGCGGCGGACCATGTGGAACTGGATGCCGGCGGCCAGTGGTTTTCGTTCGATGTCGAAATCCCGGTGGCCGGCCGCTACCGCACCGAGGTGACCGCCAAGGCGGCATCCGACGCCCCCGTCACGATCCACCTTGAAGACGCCATCGACAACCAGGATGGCCGCCACTACGACATCACGGCCGCCATGCCGGTGGTGGGCGTTGAGTTTCGAACGGTGCACAAGGACGGTTCGCCCCTCAACGCGGGCCGGCACCGGATGAAACTCCACGCCGAAGGCGGCGCATCGGCCGTCGCAACGATTCGGTTCGTGCTTCTGAAGCCGCACGAGGTGACGCCCACGGTGCTGGAGCAGCCCCTCGAGGGCGCGGCCTGGAAGCTCGCCTGGGCCGACGAGTTCGAGACTCCGGGGCAGCCCGATCCCAAGATCTGGGCCCATGACATCGGCAACTGGGGCTGGGGCAACAACGAGCCGCAGTATTACACCGACGGGCGGCTGGAGAACGCCCGCGTGGAGGATGGCCGCCTGATCGTGGAGGCCCGCCGGGATCGGGCCGACGGCGGCTGGTCATCGGCGCGGCTCACGACTCGCGGGCGAATGAGTTTTCTCTACGGCCGGATCGAGTTTCGGGCCAAGACCACGACGGGCCGCGGCAGCTGGGCCGCGATCTGGATGCTGGGCGACTCCTACCGCGACGAGATCTCCTGGCCCTACTGCGGCGAGATCGACATCTTGGAAAACGTCGGGCGGGAAATCGACGACACCACCGGCGACGGGCTGGCCCACTTCTCCTGCCACACCCGAGCCTTCTACTTCAAGCAGAACAACCACATCTCGACCACGAAGCAGGTGCCCCAGCTGGGCAATCGGTTTCACGATTACGCCCTGGAGTGGACGCCGGAGGCGGTGAAGATCTTCTTCGACGGCGAGCATGTCTACACCTA
>JBJOHE010000367.1:0-7291 GCA_046047895.1 Planctomycetota bacterium
ATGGCAACTCCCGCAATGCTGGGCGAACAGCCTCGGCCCCTGGCTGGCGGGATCCTGCCGCACGAGCTGAAGAGCGCCACCAGGGGGAATCCGCTCAGGTCGGCCGGCAAGCTCCACGGCCCGTTCAGCATCGGCTCGGGCTGTCTTCACCGCGGCCAGAAACGCTTCGCTGCGGCGAAGCTTGACCACCGCTGGAAACTGCCGGGCAATCCTCGCGGCCTTCGCGGTGTCGCCGCCGACGGCCGCCAGGAGCTTTGTGTCGTCACCGGCGGTCTGATCAAAAAGCGTCGCCGCCTCGGCGAGCTGACTCTTGTCGGCCCAGAGGGCGTAGTAATCCTCGTTGAGCGCCAGGCCGGTCAACAGCCCCACGCCTGCGAGCAGGCCGAGCGTGAAGGCAATGTTGAACCGGTGGCCGAGCCGCCACCGACCCACGATCGGCATCAGGAACATCACGCCCATGATCAGGCCGGGCACCACGATCGCGCCAAGGAATTCGCCCGTCGCTCCCCAGCCTTCGAAGACCTTGAGGAACTGGAACAGGAAGAGGAAGTACCACTCGGGCCGGGCGGCCGCGTAGGGCTGCGAGGGATCGGCCGGGGCGCCGAGTTCAGCCCCAACATGCCCCCAGTCGACGCTTCCGCCGGCGAGCGTCGTGCGGATCGCCGGCAGGAGGATCACCCCCAAGACCACCGCCATCACGGCGAGCATCGCCACGGCGTCTTTGAGCACCTGGTCGGGCCAGAACATCGCGTCGGGCTTCGTCAGCGGCTGTTTCGCACAGAGGCCGTGCTTGCGGAACAGCGTGAGGTGCACCACGAGAAAGAGCACGAGCGTCGCCGGGAGAAAGCCCGCATGGAGGGCGAAAAACCGGGTCAGCGTGTGGTGGCCATAATCGGAGCCGCCCACTACGAGCTGCTGGAGGGCCGGCCCCACCAGCGGCACGAGGCCGGCGAGGTTCGTCGCCACGCGGGTGGCCCAGTAGCCCTTCTGGTCCCAGGGCAGGAGATAGCCCGTAAGCGCCATTCCGAGCACGAGCATCATCAGGATGAGCCCGAGCCAGAAGTTGACCTCCCGCGGGGCGCGATAGGCCCCGTCGATCACCACCTGGAGCAGATGGAGGGCGAGCAGCACCACCATCGCCTGGGCCATGAAGTGATGGATGCCCCGCAGGAGCCAGCCCCCGGCCATCTCGTGCTGGATGTACCAGACGCTCTCCCAGGCGGTCTGGCCGCTCGCCGAGTAGCTCGCCCAGAGGAAGAGCCCGGTGATCACCTGCGTGAGGAAGGCGAATACGAGCGTACTGCCCCAGACATACCGCCACCGGGCACCACCCGGCACCCGTTCGTAGAGCGCCTCGTGGAGGGTGGCCCGCCAGCCGGTACGGTCGTCGAGAAAGTCTCCCAGTCGCGTGACGAGCCCGCGACGGTTGCCGGACCCTCCACTCATGTCCGCGCCTTCTTTTCGGCGATGCCGCTGTAGAAGTTCTCCCACTTCACGGCCACCTCGCCGTTGGCCCCCACCCGGCACTCGAGCGAATCCATCACCCGCGGGCTCGGGCTCGGCTCCACAATCCCGCCATCGAGCGTGAACGTGCTGTTGTGACAGGGGCAGCGGAAGCAGCGGGAGTCGCCCTCGAGTTCGATGAAGCAGCCCGCATGAGGGCAGGTGGCCGAGAGCGCCTCGACCTCCTGCGAGCCCTTTTCCCGCCGGAGGTAGACCGCCCCGATCGGCTCCCGGGGGAAACCGGTCCAGGCGTCGATCCGCTCGGCGACCACGGCAAATTGCCGGGGCACGCCGTCATCCGGAATCGCCGAGAGTTCCGTCACGGGCAGGAACGAGGCCGTGGCCCCCTTTCGCCGCAGCGGGTCGAGAAACGTCCACACGCCCGTCGCCACCGGCGCGAGCGTGGCCACCCCACCACAGGCCACCGCCGCCAGCTTGGCGAGAAACCCGCGACGAGCGTTCGCCGTGGCGGGCCGCTCGGCTTCTGAGGAATTGATCATCCCGCTCGTCCTCGGCCTCGATCACGGCAGCCTACACGATCGTCGATCCATCGACCCGACAGCCTCGCTAGCCAGCGACGGCGGCCAGCCAGGCCTGATCAACCGCCGCCACCACCCGCTCGCGGGCCCCGTCAAAAGGGCCGTCGAGGATCGCGCCGGCTGCCGCCTTATGGCCGCCGCCGCCGAACGTGCCGGCCAGGGCGCTGCAATCGACCGGCCCACGACTGCGGAAGCTCACCTTGATGCGACCGTCGGGCTGCTCGATCAGGATCGCGGCCACCTCGGTACCCTTGACGGTGAGTGTGAGATTGACAAGATCCTCGGTGTCGGCGGGCAACGCCCCCACTTCTTTGATGTCGGCCTGACGCACCTGGGAGAAGATCACCCGGCCGTCGTGGGCCGTGGTCGCCCCGGCGATCGTCCGGCCCACGAGGTGGAGCCGGGCCAGCGTGTCCTGCTCAAAAAGCTCCCGATAGATCGCCGGGGGACTCGCCCCCGCATCGACCAGCCGGGCGGCCACGCGGAAGCTCTCGCCGCTGACCGACGGAAAGCGGAAGCCTCCGGTGTCGGTTGAGAGGCCGGCGTAGAGCGGCGTGGCGATCCGTTCGGTGAAGGGCACCCTCAGCCGGAGTCCGATCTCATAGACGATTCGGGCGGTGGCCTCGGCCGAGGTGTCTTTGAACCACCGGTCGCTCAGGTCGTCTTCGCTGACGTGATGGTCGATCACGACCACCTTGTCTCGCATCGACTTGGCGATCTCGCCCATCGCCCCCAGTTGGGCCCAGGCGCTCGTGTCGAGCACGACGAACAGGTCGCGATCGGCGAGATCGGCCGGCCGCACCTTCTCCTGGAGCGACTCGATCTTTCGCTCGGGGTCGATCCAGGCGAGGTTCGGCGGGGTGGCCTGGGCGTTGACGATCCGCACGTCCTTGCCGAGCGCCTCGAGAATGCCTGCCAGGCCGAGTTCGCTGCCGAGCGCGTCGCAGTCGGGGCGAACGTGGCTGGTGAGGACGAACCGCTGCCGGCTCCGAAGCAGATCGAGGAGGCTTGCCCAGTCGAGTCGCATCACGTCTCCCGTGCGATGGTGGCGGCCGGCGAACCCGCCACAACGGCGGCTCTGGCCACGTCCTCGGCCAGCTGCGTCTTCAGATCCTCGACCGACGCGAAGCGACGAGTGTCGCGCAGCCGCTCCAGGAAGTCAACGTGGAGCACGCGATCGTAGAGGTCGCCCGCGAAGCCGATCAGATGGGCCTCCACCGTGTTCGCAATCGAGTCGAAGGTGGGAGCCGGCCCCACATTCACCGCCGCGGCATAGGTGGTGCCCGCCACGACCGCCCGCGCCGCGTACACGCCAGCGGCGGGTAGAAGCGTGGCGATCTCGGCCAGATTGGCCGTCGGAAACCCGAGCCCGGCGCCCCGCCTCGCCCCTGCCACGACCCGGCCGGTGGCTCGGTGGGGTGCGGTGCCCAGCCGGATGGCCTCGGCCACGTCGCCCGCCGCGACGAGCCGCCGCAGCCGCGAACTCGACACGGGCTCGCCGTCCACGAGCACGGGCTCGACCACGTCCACCGTCGCCCGGTCGGCCGCTGCAAGCCCGGCGAGCAGGCCCACGTCGCCCGCGCGGCCCGCACCGAAGCGAAAATCCCGCCCCTCCACGATCGCCACGGCCGCCAGCCGATCCCGGAGCATGAAGGCGTAGAAGGCGGCCGGCTCCAGCGCCAGCAGGGCCTCGTCGGTGGGCTGCACGAGCACCGCGTCGAGGCCCAGCGCGAGCAGAAGTTCGGCGCGTCGGGCCGGCGTTGTGAGCGGCACAGGCGCCGACGCTGGCCGTACGATCGCCGCCGGGTGCGGATCGAAGCTGAGGGCGACGGCCGGCACCCCGGCCAGGTCGGCAGCCTGCCGCAGCCGCCGCGAGATCGCCGCATGACCGAGATGCACGCCGTCAAAGTTCCCAACCGCCACGGCCGAAGCGGCCAGTGGAGGGGTGCAGGCCTGAGAACCGAAGACGACCGGGGCGGAGAGCGACAAGGGCGTGACGTTGGAGGAGCGGGCGGCAGCCCGGTGCTGGGCCGCCCCGAATTGTAGTCGATCGACGGTATCATGACGGCAACCGCCAGGAAGCAGGCCGTGGACCAGCATCAGCAGCACGAAGACCGTCAGATCTGGCTCTCCTCGGAGATGGCCGGTCGGCTTGCCGCCATCGACATCGGCTCCAACAGCGTGCGGCTGTTCGTGGCCGAGGCGATCAAGGGGGGCAACTACCGGATTCTCGACGAAGAGCGGGAGCCCACCCGGCTCGGTCGGAGCGTGTCGTCGCTCGGCCGGCTGGACGACGAATCGATGGACCGCACGGTGGCGGCGCTGCGAACCTTCAAGGAGATCGCCGCCGGCTACCAGGTGACGGCCTTGCGTACGATCGCCACCTGCGCCGTCCGCGAGGCTCGCAACGGCCCCGAATTCTGCCGCCGCGTCCGGGAGCAGGTCGGCCTCGAGGTTGAGGTGATTTCAGGAGACCGCGAGGCCAGGCTGGCCTTCTCGAGCGTGCAGCACGCCTTCGATCTCACCGGCCGCAACGTCGTAGTGGCCGACATCGGAGGCGGCAGCACGGAGATCGTCTTCTCCACCGGCCAGCTGATCGAGGCGATCTTTTCAACCCCGCTCGGAGCTGTGCGGCTCACCGAACAATTCGGGCTCGGCGAAAGCGGCGATGGGGCGGCCTTCCAGCAAGGGCTCGTCAGGCTCGACGAAGAGATCGCCGGCTGCCTCAAGCGGGAGACCACCCGGCCGCTCTTCGCACCACACTTTCTCGTGGGCTGCGGCGGCACCTTCACGACGCTCGCCGAACTCGTGATGGCATCGAAGCAGGAGGTCGACATCCCCGTCGGCGGCTATCGCGTCTCCCACGCGGAGGTCCGCCATCTGCTCGACCGGCTACGGAAGATGCCGCTGCGAGCCCGCCGCGCGATGCCCGGCATGACCCCCGACCGGGCCGACATCATCATCGCCGGCCTTTCGATCGTCGACTCGCTCATGAAGCGGTTCCGCGTCAACCTGCTGATGGTCCACACCCGGGGCGTCCGAGACGGCCTCGTCCGCGAGATGATCGAGGAACTCAAGGGGGGCCCGGCCGATGGCGACACGACGGCCCAGCGGGAGGCGGCGATCGAGCGGCTGGCGGCCGCCTGCTCGGGTGAACTCGAACACGGCCGCCAGGTAGCCTCGCTCGCCGGCCGGATCTTCGAACAAGTCGCCGAGCCGTTCGCCCTGCCCCCCGCCGACCGGTTGCTGCTCGAGTGCGCCGCCCGCCTCCAGGACGTGGGCTATGTGATCAACTACGACCAGCACCACAAGCACAGCTACCACCTGATTCGCAACGCCCGGCTCCCCGGCCTGCGGGCCCACGACCTGGAGTTGATCGCCAACGTGGCCCGCTACCACCGCGGAGCCCTGCCCAAGCGGAAGCACAAGAACCTCGCCCGGCTCTCCCCCGACGACCAGGTGCGGGTGCACCGGCTGGCCGGCCTGCTCCGGCTCGCAGGCGGGCTCGATCGCAGCCGCACCCAGCAGGTGCGGGATGTGCGGGTGACGATCGACGACGGCCGCGTCGTGCTCGATGTGGTGGCCGATCAGGAACCGCAGGCCGACATCTGGGGTGCCCAGCGGCGGGTGGAGCTCTTCGAAAAAGCCTTCGAACGGCCGGTCGATATCCGCTGGGCCACGGCGGCGGCCGCCACGGGCGAAACGACGGCATAATCAGAGTTATCGGCGCGTTCCTGCGATCCGACCATCGGGCCCAAGTCGGTCGGCTCAGGAGGTCGATTCAACGACGAGCAGCCTCCTTGAATCGTCGCGTCCCAGCCAAGGCCCGTCATGCGCACCACCTCGCTTCGCCTGAGTCCCATCACCGGCTTCGTGCTCGGGCTTGCCGTCATCAGCTGCCTCCAGGCCGACGCGGCAGGCCGACGCCGCTGGGGCGGAGCCCGCTCGGCGGCCTCGACCGGCACCCCGCAAAACCAGGCCCCCTACCTGCCGGGCGCGAGCCCCTACGAGACCGCCCACGGCACCCGGCCGAAGTATTACGTGCCTCCCACGGTGCCGCGGACGCCCACCTGGAAAATGTATGGCACCGAGCCGGGGGTCGTCCCGGGAGACTGGCCCCGCTACGCTCCCCTTGGATTCGGCGGGTATCGCTTTCCGGCGGTGGGCAGCCAGGCCTACCGCTAGCCATCTCGCCCGCCGGTCCGAGGACCGATCGGATGCGGGATCTGCTCGAAGTCACCGAATCGGGCCTGTACTGCGCCGCGGGCGACTTCCACGTCGACCCCTGGCGGCGGGTGCCCCGGGCGGTGATCACCCACGCCCATGCCGACCACGCCCGCACCGGCTGCAGCCGGTATCTCTGCGCCGCCCCCGGCAAGCCCGTGCTGCGGACCCGCATGGGATCGAACGCCGTGATCGACACGGTCCGCTACGGCGAGCCGACCACGATCAACGGTGTCCGGGTGTCGCTCCATCCGGCCGGCCACGTGCTTGGCTCGGCCCAGGTGCGGATCGAGCACGCCGGCCAGAACTGGGTGGTGACCGGCGACTACAAGCTCCAGGCCGATCCCACCTGTGCTGCGTTCGAGCCGGTGCCCTGCCATGTGTTCATCACCGAGTCGACCTTCGGCCTGCCCGTCTACCGCTGGCCCGAGCCGGCGACGGTGGCGGAGCAGATCAACGCCTGGTGGCGGGCCAACCGCGACGCCGGTCGCACGAGCGTGATCCTCGCCTATGCCCTCGGCAAAGCCCAGCGGATCGCGGCCCTGGTCGACCCTGGGATCGGCCCGATCGTGGGGCATGGCGCGGTCATGAAGCTCGTCGAGGCCTACCGGGCCAGCGGCGTCCGGCTGCCGGCGATCGACCGGGTGCCTCCGCGGGCCCGACGGGTGGGAGGCGGCAGGGCGCTTGTGATCGCGCCGCCGAGCGTGCTCGGCAGCCCCTGGCTCAAGCTCTTTGGCGAGACGTCGATCGCCGTGGCCTCGGGATGGATGACGGTGCGGGGCGTCCGCCGCCGGCGAAACGTCGAGCAGGGCTTCGTCGTCTCCGACCACGCCGACTTCCCGGGGCTGCTTGCCGCGATCGAAGCCTCCCGCGCCGAGCGGGTGCTCGTCACCCACGGCTTCGCCGACGTGCTCGCCCGCTACCTCCGCGAACGCGGCCGCGACGCGAGCCCGCTCGCCACCCGGTTCACCGGCGAAGCCCTGACGGACGTTGACGACGCCCCGGAGCCGGATGCCGAGTAAAAC
>JBJOHE010000368.1:0-23416 GCA_046047895.1 Planctomycetota bacterium
CAGCGCGAAGGGCGGCCGGGCACAGTATCGCAGCAGGTGCTCGAGACTCTGATAATAGCTCAGCACGTCGCGGTCGATGAGCGTGATCCGGACGCTGGCGTCAACCGAGAACCCACTGTTCTCTCGAGCGGGTATGTCGGTAGCCGCATCAGCGTCGAGGAGCCGCTGCATGCGGAGCGAACGCACGACACGACGGCGCACCTTCTCGGTGACCGCGGGCCGTAGTAGACCCCCGAGCCCAATCCCAGAGGGTCACAGCCAGCCAGTCGGGAATTGGGGCACTCGGCCGGTGACGTGCACTCAGCCTCGAGCACGCCAGCCATTTCGTGGGCTATCTGGGCCGTGTTCTGGTGGTGGACTGACTTGAAGACCAGCAGGGCTCTAGGTGTCTGGAGGTGGCGGGGGCAGCGGGGACTGTGGTACCCGACATCGAGATATCTTACAGGGCCGGGCTTCACCGGCTTAAACTTGCATCTGCCCTTTCGGAGTCAACAGCCTATGAAACCCACCAGAACTTCGGCCAGGGCGACTTCTGGCTGCTCACTTCGCAGATCACGTACGGCGACGTAGACCTGACCGTGCCGGTGCCAGTCCAGGTGAAGTGGGCCGGGAATACCCCTGTGATCACTGACGAGAAAATTTGGATTCCTGGCCTGGGTACTTTTTCAGCCAGGGTCTTACTCGACGGGGACCCCCGGCAAAGATAGGCTCCCGATGACGGCTGAACTCTTCTTTCAAGCCACCAACACGCTCGCCCTTCTCGCCTGGATCGCGCTGGTGGTGTTCCCGGGCAACAAAGCTATTTCAGGCTGGCTGTGCGCCGTGGTCGTGCCGGGGTTGCTCGCCCTGGGCTACGCCGCCGTGATCGTCTGGAAACTCACGACGAACGGGCAGCCAGAGGGCGACGTCATGACGCTGACTGGGTTGCGGGAGGTGTTTCAAGACGACTGGGTCTTCGCTGCGGCCTGGACCCACTATCTGGTCTTCGACATGGTGGTCGGTGCCTGGATCGCCCGAGACAGCGTGAAACTGGGGCTGCCGTGGTTGCTCAGAACTGCGTCGCTCGTGCTCACGTTTCTGTCGGGGCCGGTGGGGTTCTTGGTGTACATCGCTGGCCGGTGGTTGTTGCGGAAAGAAACAGCCGTCGAGTAGCCCGCTTTTGTCTACCGACTAAAAGGCCCGCCGGGGCCATGGATGGATCAGAACCACCACCCAACTGCCCGCCTGGAGGGCGGGCGCACAAAGAAGCCCGCCGGGCCATGGATGGCCCGGCGGGCGTAAAATGGCGGGGACAGGGAGCGAACAACCCTTGAATTCCCCGGGAAACCGGCATCCTGCTCCCGCGTGTGGTGCAGAATGCAGCGCAGATTCTGACAGCGAGTTTGATTTGCTCGCCCGCGCGGTCCTGTTGGTGGCCGGCATGGCGATTCCGGAGCATGATCGGGCGGCGGTCACACCGCGGCGGTGATGAATCACCTTCGGGCTAGCTGGGGCTCAGGAGAGCCGCCGGCGGCGGAACATCGCCAGCAGGCCGGGGCCGCCGAGCAGCATCACGAACGTGCCGGGCTCGGGAACGACCAACGCAATCTGGTTTCCGCTGAGGTAGTTGTAGTCGAGTGTGTAACCGCTCGGCAGGTTGTTCACCGTATTAAAGGCCGGGCCAGTCAGCGAGGTGTAGCTGGCGATGATGTAGGCCGGGTCATCCAGCGTGGCGAATTGGGCGAAGTCCACCACGCCAGCGCTGATGTCCAGGCTGGCGGCATTAAGAAGACCCGCCGAGCCTGCTCCTGAGGCGTCCAGCGTGAATTTCAACGTCTGGCTGCCGAGCATCGTGAAGCTCTGCGCCGTGGTGTCTAAGGTCGCACCAGCCTTCAAATCAACCAGAGGGCTGGTACTGATCGAGCCGGCGGCCCCAAGAGCCAGCGTGCCGCCTGTAACGGTCGTTGCACCCGTGTAGGTGTTTGTTGCGGCGAGCCTGAGTGTGCCTGAGTTAATCTTCGTAAGCCCGCCACCGCCTCCGCCGTCGAGGAAGCCTTCGTAGCTCGTCGGATTGAAACTGTTCGTGTCGATCGTCGCACCACCGCCCAGGACGTTGACCGTCTGGGAGCCATTTCCATAGAAGTTTATGAATCCATCGTCATTGGTGACGGCACGGAGCGTGCCGTTATCGAAGTTAACTTGCGTATCGGCGTCTCCACCGCCGAATATCGACTGAACGGCAAGGATACCACCATTCTTGATATTAACGACGTTGGTGCCGCTGGAACCGACACCGAGGTTGCCATAGCCGGCGTCGAGAAACGAGCCTGCGGTGCCAAGGATCTGACCACCGTCCACGTTGATCGTACGGGTGCCGGAGTTGTTCTGGCCAATATCCGGAACGAGATCGCTGCCGTTCTGGAGATTTACCACCCCGCTGCCAGTAACGTTCAGCGTCGCATTCATGGGGTCATAAAAGCCGACAACGAGGTTTGAAGCCCCTCCCGTGCCGACGTTCAATACGCCTCCTGAAACAGTGGCTGTAGCGCTCGCTGATGCGCTACCGGCAAAGCCAATCTCGAAGTTGCCTCCGCTGTTGTAGGTGCCCCCGGAGATCCTCAAGGTGCCGGTCTGCGTTCTGGAGTTGTTGCCGCCACGACCCACCGAAGTGGCGCCTGAAACGTTCACGGTGCCGCCGTCAAGATTGAATGTCCCTACGGTTGGTGAGACCCCTGTGCCATTGCCACCGGCAATTTCCACATAGCCGGCATACAAGGTGCCGGTAGTGTTCATGTTGAAGGTGCCTGTTGTTCCGTCATCCAGCGCTATCAGGAGTTGTCCGTTCTGGGATGCGCCGCCAACATTGAGACTGCCGCTGCCCACGTCAAAGCCGGTATAGGTCCCGGGGCTGCCTGTCGTGGTGGCGGTCAGATTGTGGGTTGCGGTTCCGCCGGCGTAACCCAGGAAGAACCAATTGCCGTTGCCAGTGTCGAGCGTGCCCGTGGTTTGGTTGAGCTGGCCCGTGGCAGCGGTGCCGATCCGGACGTCCCGGCTGGAGGAACCGTTGGTGTTCAGGAGCGTGGGATTGTTGGCGCCGGCATTGTTGATGATGACGTCGTTATTCCCCGTGCCCGGAGCGCCGCCCGTCCAGTTCGCGCCAGTGCTCCATAGATTGTCGGTCGAGCCATTCCAAATGGCATCGGCATGAGCGGGCTGTGTGATGAGCCCTGCCATGACGACCGCAAGCCCGAGGCAGGCGGCGAGGAAGGGGGTGAGACGGAGGCTTTTGGAAACCGAATACTGCTTGCTATTGACGGGCCCGGATAATCCGACGAGTCCAACTGTAACCATCGTCACCGTTCCGATGACCAATCCAAACGTTTTGCGACTCATGGCTCGCCTCCTGGAAGTAGACGACGGATCGGAATCAAACCTCTCCCATCAGCGGCCGTAAGGGCGGCGCAGAACAGGAAAAACAAAGTTCGCCCGCTTCACTGTATGCAAACGCCGTGCCAAAAATGCCGGCCATCCGCCGATTTTGTTTCGCCTGGGCTAAAAGTGACGTTTTTTTCGGGTTTCAACGCATCTTCGCAGATGATCGGATGATCTCCGGCCGCTCCGACTTGGCATGGCGGTGGTGCGAATCGCTCCACCCACTGGTGCGAATCGCTCCACCCGACCCCTTCCCGGTTTCTGTACCAGGGCTCATGAGAGAGTTGGGGAACCGTCCGCGTGGTGTGTCGGAGGGAGGGGCGTAGCCCCGACCGGAGACACACTAGGCAGGAGATCACCGAACCCTGTAGTGAAGAATGCTGTGCACCAAGCGTGCAAAATGCTGTGCAGCAGGCTCCCGCACCGGATCGCACCGAGTCGCACGAAACGACAGAACCCGCTGTCACCACTCGGGTTACAGCGGGTTCTTCGGAAGTTACGCCGTTTACCAGAAACGGCGAAATGGCGGGGACAGGATTCGAACCTGCGACCTCGAGGTTATGAGCCTCGCGAGCTACCGGGCTGCTCCACCCCGCGACATTGATCTGTTGGGCGGCTGAATCACGCCTCTTTGCGGCGAAACCACCGCAGAAATCGGCATATCCAGTCGATGACTGACTTCGGAATAATACCCGGGTGAGATTCGCAGGGAAAGCCCTGGGCCGAATTTCCCGCCTTACCCCACTCTCCGCGCCCCTTCGCCTCGATTGATGAGCATGGCCTCCCCCCCGCCGCCGGGCCCTGGAACACCGTGGCTCGGCCGGGCGGCAGGGGATGCCGCACCCGCGTGGCAGCCGGCTTCGATCGATGGAACGACTGAGCCCGCGCCCGACTTCTCCCGATTGGCGACGTCGAGCCGTCCCCGGCGGCGATCGTGGTTTCGGCGGGTCCGCGATCGGCTTCAGCCGCTGATCAGCCGGAGCTCGCCGCTCACCGTCAGCCTCGCCGCCCATGCGGCCGTGCTGATCATCCTCGCGCTGATCGTGACGGCCCGCCGGCGGGCCGAACGCATCACTCTCGACCTCTCCTACGCATCGACGGAAGTCGCGGAGGAGGAGACGGTCGGGGCTCGCATGGTCTCGCCGGAGCCGCCGCCCGACGAGGAGCAGCCCGAGGAAACAACCGAGGCAGAAACGCCCAAGCCGGAAACTCCAACCGCGGCACCGGTCGTCATGCCCGAGCCGGCTGAGCAAGGCGTCGGTGCCACGGCCGAGGTCGTCCAGCGGGTGCCGCTCGGCATGCTCCTCGAGGGCCGCGAGGAGGGGCAGCGGGAACGGCTTGTGGCGGTGTACGGTGGAAGCGACGAGACCGAGGCCGCCGTGGCCCGGGCACTCGCCTGGCTCGCCAAGCAACAGATCAAGACCGGGCCCGAGGCCGGGCTCTGGCACCTGAAGGGCCCCTACCCCGACGGCGGCACGCAGGAGAATCCGTTGGCGGCCACGGCCATGGCCCTGCTCGCCTTTCAAGGGGCGGGGAACACGCCGGAGGCGGGACGATACAAGCAGGTGGTCGACAAGGGCTGGACGGCGCTCGTGAAGCGGCAGCTCCCAGAGGGGAGGTTCGACTTCCCGCTGTTGCCCCACCAGCACACCCTCTACGCCCATGCGATGGCCACCGCGGCTCTCTGCGAGCTCGTAGGCATGACGCGGAGCCCCGTCCACCGGGCCCCGGCGGCCGCGGCCCTCGACTTTGCCGTAGCGGCCCAGGGTCCGAACGGCGGCTGGCGGTATGGCCCCGGCGATCCGGGAGACATGTCCGTGACCGGCTGGTATGTGATGGCGATCAAGAGCGGCGAGGTGGCGGGGCTGCCCGTTCCGCCCGAGACATTCGCCCGCATCGGTGACTTCCTCGACAGCGTGGCGGTGGCCGGCGGCACGCAATACGCATACCAAAGGTATTCCGAGTTCAAGCCGCCCACCGGCGTCACTCCCGCCGTCTGGGCCGAAGGTCTGCTGGCCCGCCAGTTTCTTGGCTGGGAGCGAAACGACCCCCGACTGATCGCCGGCACTGAGGGCCTGCTGGCCGAGACGCCGCTCGACTGGGACAACGCCAAGAACGTCTACGCCTGGTACTACGTCACCCAGGTTGTCCACAACATGGGCGGCGAGCCCTGGGCCCGTTGGAACGGCAGACTGCGGGAACTCCTCCCCGCGAAGCAACTCGCGAAGGGCCCCCAGGCGGGATCGTGGGACCCGTCCCTCGATCAATGGGGCCCCCACGGCGGCCGGCTGTTCATGACCTGCTTCTGTACCTGGATGCTCGAGGTCTACTACCGCCACCTCCCGCTCTACGAGACGGTGGCCCCAGCCCGGATCAACCAGGTGCAGCACCTGACGCCGGCGAACTAGCCTGCCCTACTGCAGCAGCCGCGGGTCGCCGCCCCACTGGCGGATGGCCTCGTAAGCCGCCACGGCGGCGCAGTTGGCGACATTGAGGCTTCGGACCTCGGGCAGGGACGGGATCGTCACAAGCGTGTCGGCATGGGCCGCCGTGAGTTCGGCGGGCAGGCCTGCCGACTCCTTCCCAAACACGAGCACGTCACCGCGGGCGTAGGAAACCTCGGTATACGGCCGGGTGGCCCGGGCCGAAAAAAGCCAGCGTGAGCCGGCCCCCGACTCAGCCAGCCGCCGCTCGAGCATGGCCCAGTCGTCCACCGCCTCCCACTCAAGCTCATCCCAGTAGTCGAGCCCCGCCCGCCGGAGGTAGTAGTCGTCGAGCGAGTAGGCGATCGGCCGGACCAGCCACATTTTGGCCCCGATCCCCACGCAGGTCCGCCCGACGTTGCCGGCATTGGGGGGAATCTCGGACTCATGGAGCACGATGTGGAGCACCGGCTGATATCGCATGGAATTCGCCCTCCGAGAGGCGTCTGCTATGGTTTCTGGGATGGGCCGGTGCTGGAACCGATTCCGGCGGCCTGGCAGCGAGGCGTGAGGCGAGGCGAGCGTGGAATTGCGGAGGAATCCTACCCGAGGCGTGCGGATCGGCAGCATCACGATCGGCGGCGGTCATCCGATCGCACCGCAGAGCATGACGGCCACCCACACGCAGGATATCGAGGCGACCCTCGACCAGGTCAACGCGCTCCATGCGGCAGGGGCAGGCGTGGTGCGGATCGCCGTCGACTCGAAGAAGGATGCCGCCGCCCTGCCGGCGATCCGGGCCGGCACCCCCGCCAACCTCGCGATCGATCTCCAGGAGAATTACCGGCTCGCCCTCGAGGTGGCCCCCCATGTCGACAAGCTCCGCTACAACCCCGGCCATCTCTACCACCATGAGCCCACGAAGCCCTGGCAGGACAAGGTGAAGTTCATCGCCGACACGGCCGCGGCCAACGACTGCGCGCTCCGCGTCGGCGTGAACTGTGGCAGCGTCGATCCGGCCAAGAAGGAGCAGTTTGCGGAAGACGACTCGATCGGGCCGATGCTTGCAAGCGCGCTGGAGCACTGCTCCCTGCTCGACTCCCTCGGCTTCACCCGCTACTGCGTCTCGCTCAAAGACTCCGATCCCCAGAAGGTGATCGAGGTCAACCGGCGGTTCGCCGCAGAGCGGCCCGACATCCCGCTTCACCTCGGAGTGACCGAGGCCGGCATGCCCCCAGACGGCATCATCAAGACCCGGATCGCCTTCGAGCAGCTGATCTCCCGCGGGATCGGTGATACCGTCCGCGTGTCGCTTACGGTGGCCAACGCCGACAAGCCCCAGGAGATAGCCGCCGCCAATGCGATTCTGGCCGACATCGCCGCCGGCCGGGTGCGGAGCGTGGTCGACTACGGCCTCGCCTCGCTCAACATCATCTCCTGCCCCAGCTGCTCCCGGGTGGAGAACGAAGCCTTCATCGACCTGGCCAAACAGGTCAAGGAGATGACGGCCTATGCCAAGGACCATGCGATCACGATCGCCGTGATGGGCTGCCGGGTGAACGGTCCGGGCGAGACCGACGATGCCGACCTCGGCCTCTGGTGCGGTCCGACGCATGTGAACCTCAAGAAGCGGAGCGCGGAACTCGGCGCTTTCCCCTACGACGAGATCCTGCCGAAGCTGCGGGCCGAACTCGACAAGCTGATCACCGAGCGGGCACCTGCCTGAGGTCTCCATGATGAAGCCCCTCCCCATCGTGGATCCCGCCGCCGCGGCCACCTGCGGCACCGGCCCCGCCCCGCTGCTGGTTGTGCCCGAGGGCGATCCCGCCACCCGTCGCGGCAGCTTCTCGCTCGTCACCCTCGGCTGCCCCAAAAACCTTGTCGACAGCGAGCGGATGCTCGGCCTGCTGCGGGATGACGGCTGGCAGTTTGTCCGGGAGCCCGAGGGTTCGGATCTCGTGATCGTCAACACCTGTGCCTTTATCGACGCATCGCGGCAGGAGTCCTACGCGGCCGTCGAGGAGATGCTCGCCCTCAAGCGGTCGGGGGGCACCCGCGGCGTGATCGTGGCCGGCTGCCTGGCCGAACGGCAAAAGGAGAGCCTGCTCGAGGAGCTGCCCGAACTTGACGCCGTGATCGGCGTCTTTTCCCGTGACGAAGTGGCCCGGGCCGCCGAGCGGCTGATCGGCGGCCTCCACGACCAGCGGAGCCTGTTTCGCCCCGCCCCCGCCCGCGCCCTGGATGACTCCGGCCGCCTGCGGGTCACGCCTCGCCACATCGCCTACCTCAAGATCTCCGAGGGCTGCGATCGCACCTGCACCTTCTGCGCGATCCCGCGGATGCGGGGCAAGCATGCGACCAAGCCGATCGAGGAGGTGGTGCGGGAAGCCCGCGAGCTGGCCGCCGACGGCGTCAAGGAACTGGTGCTCGTCGCCCAAGACACCACCTACTACGGCATGGATCTCTACGGCGAACCCCGGCTCGTCGAACTCCTGCGGCAACTTGAACAGGTCGACGGCATCGAGTGGATCCGCCTGATGTATCTCTACCCGATCCACTTCACCGACGAGCTGATCGCCACGATCGCCGGCAGTCCCAAGATCCTCCCCTACCTCGACATGCCGCTCCAGCACGCCTCCGACGCCGTGCTCAAGCGGATGCAGCGGCGGGTGAATCGGGCTGCCACGGAGGAATTGCTCGGCAAACTCCGCGACCGCATTCCGGATCTCGTGCTGCGGACGACCTTCATCACCGGCTTTCCCGGGGAAACGCCGGCGCAGTTCGACGAATTGCTCGCGTTCGCGGCCCAGTGGCGGTTCGAGCGGGTGGGTGTGTTCCCCTATTCGCTCGAGCCCGACACACCCGCCGCCCGGCTCGATGATCATCTGCCCGAGGCAGAGAAGCAGGCCCGCCGCGACGAGCTGATGGCCCTCCAGCAGGAGATCGCCCACGAGCATGCCGCCGCCCAGGTCGGCCGGTTGCACGAGGTGATCATCGACACGCGGAGCGAGGCCCGCGACGACGTCTGGATCGGACGCACAAAGGCCGACGCCCCGGACATCGACTGCGTGGCGTATCTGACCGCTCCCGGCAGCGAGTCGGGTCCGCCACTCACCGGCCGGATCCTGCCGGTCGAGGTGGTGGCCGCCGCCGGCTACGATCTGGCGGTCGTGCCAGCGGAGGCCGCCGGCTGATGCGAGGCGATCCCGCGAGCGATCGGGTCTGGACGGTGCCGAACCTGCTTTCCGCGGCCCGGTTCGCGCTCTCGGTCATCGCCTTCTGGCTGATCGCGCGACAGGCCTGGGCGGCTGCCACGGTGGTCTTCGTCGTCGCAGCATCCACCGACAGCATCGACGGCTGGTATGCGCGGAAGTTCAACCAGATCAGCCGCCTGGGCCGGATCTTTGATCCGCTCGTCGACAAGATCCTCGTCTGCGGGGCCTTCATCCTCGTGGCCGTGCCGGCCGGGCCGATCCAGCCTTGGATGGCGGTGCTGGTGGTGGTGCGGGAGCTCGTCGTGACCGCGCTGCGGGCCGAGCTCGAACGGGCCGGCACCGACTTCTCGGCCACGCTCGCCGGCAAGCTCAAGATGGTGCTCCAGTGCGTGGCCGTGGGGCTCGTGCTGGCCGCCAGGGCCTGGCCGGAGCTCGCACCAGAGCCAGTGACGCTCGCCACGGCCGCAGGCTGGGCCACCTGGGCGGCCGTGATCTCGACCGTGTGGTCGGGTCTCGAATACCTCTGGGCCGCGCGGAGCCTCGTGCGTTGAGCCAAGGTCGGCGGATCGCCGGCCGGAGCCGACAATCCCGATGACCGCTCCCGAAGTGCTCGCCGCCGTGCCCGAATGGCTCCACTGGGCCGGAGCGGCGGCCGTCGCCGGCTTTCTCGCCGTGCTCGCCGTCATCCTGCGCCGGCTGCGGGCCGGCCTGCCGATCATCCCCCAGGCAGCCACCCGGCCGGCTCCTTGGACCGGCGGGGACGTGGCTGTGGTCGTGCTCGTGTATGTGACGGCGGCGACCATCGCGGCAGCGACACTCGGCAAGAGCCCGTCGCTTGAGTCGATGCTCGCGGCCAACACGGTAATCAACCTCGCCGTCTCCTTGATCGCGATCGGCTGGCTGGCACTGCGGGGCGCCGACCTCACCGACCTGGGCCTGGCGCCCCTGCAGCCGCGGCGGGATCTCGGCCTCGCGATCGCCGGCTGGGCATTCGTGGTGGCGCCGCTTCTCGCCCTGGCCGCCGCGCTCAACGCGGTGGTGGCCTACGACCACCCGGTCGTGGCGCTCCTGGGCTCCAACCGCGACGCCTGGGCCGTTGCGATCGTCGTGACAGCCGCAGTGATCGCCGCTCCGATCGCCGAGGAACTCTTCTTTCGCCGAATCCTGCTCGGCTGGCTGGAGCGGAAGCTGCCTGGCGGCGACGGTGCCCCGGCGATCTTCGTGTCGGCCGCCGCCTTCGCCTTGGCCCACCAGGGGCAGGGCCTGGCCTACCTGCCGCTCCTGCCGCTGGGGCTCGTGCTCGGCTTCATCGCCCGCCGGACGGGCTCGATCCTGCCCTGCATCCTCCTCCATGCCTTCTTCAACGCGGTGAGCGTGGGAATGCTGCTGGCCGACTCGGGAGCTTCGGGCACGACCCCCTAAAAAGCCACCGCCGGCCGGTGCGGAAATCGCAAAAACCGATCTGGCCCGGTAGAGCCTCGGCGGCGAGAATCCGGCCGGGCTGCTGGAGGCGGCCTGACCGCCCCGCAGGGATGCCCTTCGCCGTGTCTCGTTCGCTCGCCACCCGGTGCACCGACCTCGCCGCCTACGTCGCCGTGCGGGTCGCGATCTGTTTCGTGCAAGCGGTCCCTCGGCCCACCTGCGAACGGTGGGCGCGGAGCCTGTCTCGGCTGCTCGCCAACCGGCTCCGGATCCGTCGAGGCGTGGTCCGGGAAAACCTCCGGATCGCCTTCCCCGATCTGACCGCCGCCGAGCAACGGGAGACGGCCCGGGCGATGTGGGAGCACCTGCTCCTGATGGTCGTAGAAATCGCCCACGCCAACCGCGTGATCCACAAGACCACCTGGCGGCGGCACCTGCGGATTCACGGGATGGAAGAGATGGTGCGGCTCTTCTGGCTCGACCGGCCAAAGGTGGTGCTCTCCGGCCACTACGGCAACTTCGAACTGGCGGCATATCTCTTCGGGCTGTTCGGCCTGCGGATCTTTTCGGTGGCCCGCGAGCTCGACAACCCGATGCTCGACCGGTTCGTGACCCGGTTCCGGGAATCCCGGGGCCAGATCATCCTCCCCAAGAAGGGGAGCGCGCCCGACGTCGCGCTCGTGCTCGAAGAGAACGGCGCGATCGGCCTGCTGGGAGACCAGTCGGCCGGGCCCAAGGGCTGCTGGGTCGACTTCTTCGGCCGGCCTGCCAGCGTTCACAAGGCGATCGGCGTCTTCGCCCTGTCGGCCGCGGCCCCGGTCCTCGTCTGCTCGGCCACCCGCCGGGGCGGCCTTTTCGACTTCGACCTCCGGCTCGAAGGGGTGGCCGACCCGGCTGACGGAAGGCCCGAGACGGCTGAGCTCCAGTCGCTGTCCCAGTGGTACACGACGATCCTCGAAGGGGCGATCCGGCGGGAGCCGGCGCAGTATTGGTGGGTCCATCGCCGATGGCGGACTCCACCGCGAAAAGCTAGAGTGTCGCGACCGGCGGCGTGAGGATCGCGGCCGGTCTCCCCCCTTCCCCGCCTGCCGCTTCGCCATGGCCGACTGGATCCCGATCGCCCGGGCCACGGAGTGCCTTCCCGGGGAGAGCATCGAGCGGGTTGCCGGCGACCGGATCGTGGCGCTCGCAAACGTCGCCGGCAGCTTCCACGCGATCGACGGCCTCTGCCCGCACCAGGGCGGGCCGCTCGGAACCGGCAGGCTCTGCGGCGGCGTGCTCACCTGCCCCTGGCATGGCTGGCAGTTCGACGTGACCACGGGCCGGCATCAGTCGGCGGCGAACGTGCGGCAGGAGGTGTTTGAGGTGCGGGAACGAGAGGGCATGGTTGAGGTGCGGACGCCTCCGGCCGCCCGCCCCGGCGGAACGGACGCATGATGGAACCGGTCTGCTTCGACTGCTTCCGCAACGACGACCCGCCACGGCTGGCCGATGCCTGGCGGGCGACCGACCTCGGCCCCGCCGCCCTCCAGCCGATGACCTCCGCCGCGCTGGAGGCGGCCGTGTTCTCCAAGCCCTACTTCGACCGCGCCGGGATGATCGTGGCCCGGTCGGGCGACCGCCTGCTCGGCTTCGCCCATGCCGGCTTCGGGCCCGCGGAGGATCGCTCGACGCTCGACCACCGGATCGGCAGCACGCTGCTGGTGGTGGTGCCGCCCCACGAGCGGCAGGCCGAGATCGAAGACGGCCTGCTCATCCGGTGCGAAGACTACCTCCGCGGCCGTGGTGCCACGACCATTCTCGGCGGCGGCACACCCGACCTCGGCGGCTTCTATCTCGGGCTCTACGGCGGCAGCGACCTGCCCGGGATCCTCGATTCCTCGCCCGGGATGCGTGGGGTGTTTCAGCGAAACGGCTATGCGGCGGCCGAGCGGATCGCTGTGCTCCGTCGGCCGCTCGAGGGCTTTCGCCCGCCCGTGAACCGGCTCCAGCTGGCGATCCGCCGCGCCACCTCGCTGCGGGCCATCGACGAGCCGGCCCGACGAAACTGGTGGGAGGCGGCCACCACCACGGGCACCGCGCTGCGGCGGTACGAACTCCGCGGCGAGGCCGACACCCTCCTCGGGAGCGCCGCCTTCTGGGACGTGCAGCCACTGGCCGCCTCCTGGGGCCTGGCGATGGCGGGGCTGATGCGGGTGGACATCGAGGGAGATCGTCGGCGGCAGGGGCTCGCCAACTATCTCGTGGCCGAGGCCCTTCACGACCTCGCCCAGGAGGGCACCACGGTGGCCGAAGCCCACGTGGCCGAGGCCAACGCACCGGCCATGCATCTGTTCGAGAAGCTCGGCTTCAAGGCCATCGACCACGGCACCCTGTTTCGCCGGTAGCGAACAACGTCGCCCGCACCGCAACTCATGCCGGCGGCGTCGGTTGCAGCCGTGCTTCAACGCGGCTCGTCGAGCGCGGCGAGGTCGGCCAGATGCTCACGGAGTTCGCCCGCGGGATCACCCGACACCGCTCGCAGCCGCGCGGAGAGCGGCGCGGCCGTCACATCGCGGCGGAGCCCAGCCAGGTAATCCTGGAGCAGAGCCCTGCGGTCGGGGGTGGTGGAGAGGAGCCAGTGCACCCAACACCAGGCCTCGGCGTAATGATCCTGTGACATCTCTCCCGCCGACTGGAGCGCCTCCAGCCGGGCCATGTCCGGCTGCCAGGTGCCTTCGAGCATGCGGCCGGCGAGATGGGCGACGTGGGGCGGATGGAGCCCGCGGTTCGCCCGTGGCAGCTCAAAGTATTCGGCGATGCCCTCGTCGAGCCAGAGGGGCACCGTCGGCACCACGGCATGCACATAGCCGTGGGTGGTCTCGTGCCGCAGGTCTTCGGCCACCCGGTCCTGCCAGGCCGCAAACACCGAGAGGGTGGTGTCGGTTTCCACAAAGAAGGCTCGGCGGGCCGGAAAGGCCGGAAACCGCGCGGCGACGAAGGCCTCGTAGCGGCTCGGATTCTCGAACAGGTAGAGGTGCACCGGCTCGTCGGAGATCGGGAGCCCGAGATCCTGGCTGACGTCGGCCCGCATCGCCTCGAGTTCCTTGACGAGCCGATGCTGGCCGGCGAGCGGAAAATCGGCATGGATCACGAGCTGCCCGGCGACGAGCTCCGATCGCCCGGGGAGATCGGCGGCGTCGCCCCCCTGCCCGCGAAACAGCGCGACGGGCGAGGCCGTCCAATCGGGAGTCGAGGCCAGGTGGGCGCAGCCGACGAAGGCCATCGCGATCACCGCCACGCTCCCGACCGATCCGGCTCGAACCACGCCTGCCTCCATCCCACGGTCGGGCCGGCTGTGGGGAGCCGCCCGGGAAGCCACGGATGCTAGGGGCTTGGGCCGACCCCACCAAGCCCGATTCCCGGGGCGATCGCCGGACCCGCAAGCACCCCGGCGACCGCCTCGGCTGAGCCAGGTCGCCCGAGCACGGCGGCGGCTCCCGCCCTGAGCATCGCACCCACGCGGTCGGCTCTGGGAAACGAATCCAACACGATCACCCGTCGCGTGGGCCGCTCCGCCAGCAGCATCCGCAGCCAGGGCAGGTCGGCATCGCCAGGCGTGGCAACATCCCAGAGAATCGCGTCGGCAGCGGCGGTCAGCGGAGGCCTGCCCCGTACGGCCTGCACCACGCTCCCACCGGCCGCGGCCACCAGGTCGCAGGCGGCTTCCAGGTCGATCGGACGCTGAGCCGCCACGACCAGCCGCGGCGGCGGCCCGGCCAAGGCGGCCCGCGGCCCCTCCAAAAACCGTTCCTCCCGCCGCACGGTGGGCGGCAGGCCAAGGGTGCCGGGCCGGCCGGCCGCGCGGTCGGCCAGCCACCAGGCGAGCCGCCCGGGGAGATCGTGCCAGGGCACCTCCTCAACGCCCGCCAAGGCCGGCCCGCTCCGCCGTCGGCCGTCCACGAGCCCCGCCGCCACTGACACGACGGCCGCGAGCGGCCAGGCGAGCCTGACCGCGATCACGTCGGCCAGGCTCCAGGTGGCGGGCGTGGGCGAGGCGAGGAGGATCACGGCCGGCGAGCCGCCGCGGCCCCCGTCGGCCGATCCCGCCGCGGCCTCGCGGGGAGAGACGGCGTCGGCGACAACGGCAATCCGCCCGACCTGCAGCCGCGCGAGCCGCAGATCGGCATCGCGAGCAGGTCCCACCCAAAGCACCCAGGGGCGGATGGTGAACGCCGAAGACCCCGGCATCGCCGGCTGGCTCGCGGATCCAAGGGGCGTGACCATGACAACGGGACCGCATCCGCGGCCGGCGGCGGGGATCGAACGATCCGGGGGCTCAACCCGCAAAACCCTAGCGATTCACCGCCGGCCCCGGCAAGCCGGGCGACCTGGGGCAACGCGGCAAGGCTCCCGGGCCCAATGGCTCGGTGGATCGCCCCTTTGGGATTGACCGGCTCTGGCAGCCATTGAGAATCGGCTGGCTGCGGGGTTCATGGATGAACGCCGCAGCACGATCGCGGTCGCCACCGGCTCTTGCCGGCGGCGGCCCCTAGGCAGGAGGCCACCATGGCTCGGAAGGACTCTTCCCGGAACACGACCGCGGCCCTGGCCGCGAAGCGATTCGGCTCGACCGCGATGCGGACGATCGCCGTCACCGGCACGAGCGGCAAGACCACCACGGCCTGGCTCACCGCCGCCGTCTTGGCCGAGGCCGGCCTCCGCGTCGGCGTCATCTCAGACTTCGGGTACCTCGGGCCCGACGATCGCCTGCCCTTCCTCGGCAACCCGCGGCGACCGGAGGCGGTGGCCGCCGGACTCGCGCGGCTTCAGGCGAGCGATTGCACCCACGCCGTCGTCGAGTGTTCCGGTCGCATGCTCGCAGCCCCGGCGTTGTCGGGAATTCGGTTCGACACGGTGGTCGTGACAAACCTCGACGCGGACCGCCCCCGCAGCCGTGCCGCCGCGGGGCGAGCGGCCGAGATGGCCCGCCGATCGGCCGCGGCCGTGGCCGCCGACGGCTGCCTGATCAGCGGCGCGAGCCCGGCGGCGGTCGCGCCGCTTCGCCGCCTGCTTCCCGACACGGCCGCCTGCCTCCGAGCCGGACTCGACGCCGCCGCCGATGTCACGGCGAGTTCCGTCGACCGCTCCCTGTTCGGCCGCACCGTGCTGGCGACGTGGGGAGGCCAGACGATGCCGCTCGCGCTCGACACGCCGGTTGTGCCCTTCGTCCGTGACAGTCTGCTGGCGATCGCGGTCGGCGGCCGTTACCGCATCCCGCTGACGACGGCGGTGCGGGCGGTGGAATCGGCCGGAGCGGTGCCCGGCCGGATGGAGCGACTCGACCGTGGCCAGGAAACGCCCGTGTTCATCGACACGCCCACGAGCGGCCATGCGCTTGCCGCCACGCTTGCGAGCCTTCGGCGGCTCACCCGCGGCCGGCTGGCCCTGATCGCCGAGGAGCCCGCGATCACCCGCCTCGGTGGCTGCTTCGGACCGCTCGTCGCCCGGCACTGCGACGCCTGCCTCGTCACGCCGGCCACGGTGCTCGATGACGACGCCGGCAACGCGGAACTGTCGGCCTACGCCCGGATCGACCGGCTGCTCGAATCGCTCGGGCCCGACGACTGCCTGCTCGCCCTCGGCGGCATGCCGGGCGGGGGCCGTGGACCCCGCCCGCCAGCCGGGCGATTTCCGCTGGCGATGCTCGTCGATGGCTGGCTTCAGTTGGCCAACGAGCCGGTGGCTTCGCTGGGTCGCCGGGCTGCCTGACCGGCCGGCGTGGACGCGGCCGACCGCGATCCGCCACAATTCCCTTCGGCTCCGAGAGAGGCTCCGCGGCGGGCGGAATCCGGAGCCGGAACCGGCACGAGGGCCAAAGGGCTGCCATGACGAAGCGAGCAGAGACGGCTGGAAGCGGCGGCGGAGAGGCATCGCCGTTTGACGACCTCGGCGTGGCGGTGTCGCGGGGCGAGCCGCTCGCCCACCACACCTGGCTCGGGATCGGGGGCGAGGCCGCCTGGTTCTGCGAGCCGGTCGACGTCGAGGCGCTCGCCCGCGTGGTGCGCCGCTGCCAGGAGCGGTCGATCCCGGTGCGGGTGATCGGCGGTGGCTCCAACGTGCTCGTGCCGGCCGGCGGTTTTTCGGGGATGGTGGTGCGGCTCTCGGCTCCGGCCTTCAGCGAGATCGCGGTCGATCGGCCGCTGCTCCGCGCCGGGGCCGGGGCGAAGCTCGTGCACGTCGTGTCGGCGGCAGTGCAGGCCGGCCTTGCCGGACTCGAAATGCTCGTCGACGTTCCGGGCACGGTCGGGGGCGCGGTGGTGGGCAATGCCGGCGGTCACGGCGGCGACATCGGCCAGCGGGTGCGGGAGGTGACGGTGATGCTCGCCGACGGCACGGTCGAGGTTCGCGGCCGGCCGCGGCTCGCGTTCGAGTCCCGGTGGAGCAATCTCGACGACTGCCTCGTGATCGGCTGCTGCTTCGAACTCGACGAGGAGGATGCCGGCCTGCTCACGAAGCGGATGCAGAAGCAATGGATCATGGGCCGCAGCGGCCAGCCGGGCGGCACCCGGAGCGTGGCGATGATGTTCAAGGATCCGCTCGGCACCACGGCCGAGAGCCTGATCGAGCAGGCGGGCGGCCGTGACCTGAGGGCCGGCGAGGCCGCCGTCCATCCGCCCCATGCCAACTACGTCGTCGCCGGGCCGGGCTGCTCTGCCGACGACGTGCGGCGGCTGGTGGAACTGGTGCGGGATCGCGTCCGGCAACGGCTGGGCGTGGAACTGACGCCCCTGATCCAGGTCTGGTGAGACCCCAGGATGCCATGAAGCAGTTTCGCGAGCCGAAGCCGCCGCCGCCGGCTGTGCCGCCTCCGGCGGGATCGGCGGGATTCGTCCGCGACCATGCCGCGGGGCTCGGTGCCGTGGCAGTGATCGCCGCGGCGGTGGTCGCCGGCTGGATTCTGGTATCGCGGCCCACCGGCCCCGGGCAGGCTGATCGCTCGAACATCCTGCTGCCCGACCAGGTCGAACTCGTCGGCGCCGCCCAGTGGGTCCGGGGCGACCTGAAAGCGGAGGCGCTCCGCGACGCGAGCCTCGACGGCGGGCTGCCGCTCGACGACCCGGAACTCGCCCGCCGGCTGGCCCGAGCCTTCGCCATCCACCCGTGGGTGCGCGAGGTGGTGAGCGTTTCCCTCACCCACCCGGCCGCGGCCCGGGTCGAGATCCGCTGCCGCGAGCCGGTGGCGATGGTGAGCGTGCCCGGCGGCCTGCTTGCCGTGGACGGCGAGGGAATCGTCTTGCCGAGCGACGACTTCACCGCTGAGTCGGCGGCCCGCTATCCCAAGATCACCGGCATCGCCTCGGGCCCGCGGGGCGCGGCCGGCTTTGCCTGGGGCGACCCACTCGTCGAGGAAGGGGCGGCGATCGCAGCCGTGATCGGCCCGGAGTGGGCCTTGCTTGGCCTCGAAGCGGTGCGGCCGGCCGCACTCGACAAGCCCCCCCGCCCCTGGGAACTCGTCGGCCCGGGCGAGCGGGTGATCCAATTTGGTTCCGCTCCGGGGCAGGAACTCGCCGGCGAGCCGACAGCCGCGATGAAGGCGGCCCGCCTGCGGGCGATCGCCACGGCCGCCGAACCGGCCGCCGGCCCGATGGATCTCACCATCGGCGAGCCTGAGCCCGAGCCGGACGATCGGGTCGCCCCGGTGCCCGTGGGACCGTAATGGCCGTCCCCGAGACTGCCGAAATCTTGCGGCGGCGGCCAGGCCTCGGGATCATTCAGGAATCCTGCCCGATCCAGCTTACCAGGCCCCGGACCCCGCCGATGCCAGCTCAACGCGTTCGCCCTGCCCGTCCCACTCGGATTCGCCTTTGGCTCACAGCGGGGGCCGCGGGGCTCGCCGGACTCTTGGCGGGGACGGCCGAGGCGGTCAACACGGTCGCGTTCAGCACCGCCGACGTCGGGGTCACCAAGTCGGTCGCGAGTTGGGGGATCGACGCCGCCTGGCCGAGCTTTGACAACGTGCGGCTGGCGATCGCCAACATGGGCGGCCCCGAGAACGTCGACTTCACCCGGATCTGCTGGGACACGGCCGAGCCGGTGATCGCCAATGGCGACGGCACCTTCTCCGTCACCGACACCACCGCGGCGTTTCTCGACCACTACCTGTCGCTCGCGTCGCTTGCCGGCCCGGGCAAGGCGATCGCCATCGTTCCGGGCAGTTCGCGAGACTATCTCGACCCCTCCTACCAGGCCGGTGCGGGAATCAACGTCACCAACTGGACGCGGGCCATCCGGGCGACTGTCGACTACATCCACAGCAAGCCCGAGTTTGCCGACGTGCAGATCGCGGCGGTCGAGGTGTTCAACGAGCCCGATTTCTGGACCGTCCAGGGCAACGCCTCCCGGCTCAATTCTGCGATCGGGGTGCTCAAGGCCGATCCGACCTTCGCCGCCACGAGCTTTCAAGCCGCGAGCACGCTCAATAGCGACAACGCCCAGGCCTGGTACGACCAGGTGCCAAACGCCGATGCCGGCTCGTCGCACCTCCTGGCCGGCTCGCTCACGACCTGGACCCAGTTCATCGACGCCGTTCAGGCCGACGGCAAGCCCTTCGCCAACCTCGAGATCCACAGCCTTGGCGAGATGATCGCCGGCGCAGAGCATGGCATGTCGATGGCGTCGGTCTGGGCGTCACAGGGCCGGGCGATGGGCCAGTTTGTGCAGGCCTCGGCCGGCACGCGGCTCGGCTACTACGAAGACCTCGGCAACCAGTCGGCGGCGGCGGTCTACCGCGGGCCTGATGGCCGGATCCAGGCCTTTGCCAGCGGCCTCGAACGAACCTACACCGGCACGCCCGCGGCCTACCGGTTTGTCGCCACCGACCGCGACGTCTACTTCAACGGCATTCCCACGCGCGAATTCATGATGCAGACCCGGCCCGACTACGCCGAGAACTTCTATGCGCGATATGGAGCGCACCTGCCGGAAGGGGCGGTGGCCGAGGTCGAACTCGCCCCTTCGGCGATCCAGGCCATCGACGGCTACCGTTGGAAGATCGTCAACGCCCAAACCGGCCAGGTGATGGAGGTGGTGGGCAGCGGCACCGCCGACGGCGACCTGATCCGCTCGGCGACCGACACGGGCGGCCTCAACCAGCGGTGGGACATCGTCCGCTCCCCCACCGGGATCTACCAGCTCTACAACGCCGCCAGTGGCAAGACGGCCGAGATCGCCTGGGCCTCGCTCGACGACGGCGGCTTCGCCCGCCAGTGGGGCACGGCCGACAACCCGACCCAGCAGTGGATGATCGAAGACGCCGGCAACGGCAACCTCTTTCTCCGCAACGCCAACAGCTTCAAGTATCTCACCACGAGCAGCACCAACAGCACCCAGGGGGACCTGACCGGCGGCGGCGTCCAGCAGTGGAAGCTCGTGCTCGACAATCCCACCGCCGGCCCCGTCACGCGGTATCAGTTCGCCGGCAGCCTCGCCGACAGCGGCTCGAACGCGACGCCAGCCACCGCGGTGGGCGGGGTCTCCTATGTGGCCGGGCCCACCGCCGGCAGCACGGCCGTGAGGCTCAACGGCACCACCGGCTATGTGCAGCTGCCCGCCGGTGAGGCCTCCAGCTCCGACCTCACGGTCTCGATGTCGGTGAAGTGGGACGGTGGCAACGCCTTCCAGCGGATCTTCGACTTCGGCGATGACACGACGACGAACATGTTTCTCACGCCCCGCGACGGCGCGGGCCAGATGCGGTTCTCGATCACCACCGGCGGCTACACGGCCGAGGAGACGCTCGTCACTGATGCCCTGCCGGTGGGCGAATGGGTTGATCTCACGCTCACGCTCGGCGGCAACACCGGCATTCTGTATGTCAACGGCAAGCCGCAGGTGGCCGGCAACATCTTCCTCGATCCGGCCGACATCTCTGGCACGAACAACTTTCTCGGCAAGAGTCAGTATGCCGACGCGTTGTTCGCCGGCTCGGTCGCCGACTTCCGGATCTACGACTATGCCCTGACCCAGGCCCAGGTCATGGACCTGACGACGCGGCCGCTCACCTGGGCAGGCGGTGTCTGGAACGGCTCGGCGGCGAGCTTCACCGCCGGTGGCCAGGCCACAAGCTTTCGCTATGGCGACACCGTGTCTTTCGACGGCAGCGGCGGCTCGACCGTGACGCTCTCCGGCGACCTCTCGCCGCGGTCGGTGACAGTGACCGCCGCGACCGACCTCACATTCACTGGCAGCGGCTCGATCATCGGCCCCGGCTCGCTCGTGAAAACCGGGACCGGCCGGCTGATCGTGGCCAACACCGGCACCAACTTCTTCGCCGGCGGCACCACGATCAACGGCGGCACGCTCCAGGTGGGCAACGGCGGCACGGGCGGCTCGCTCGGCCTCGGCGACGTGGTCAACAACGGCCAGCTCGTGCTGAACCGCTCCGACACGCTCACCCAGGGCAACGGCCTGGGCACGATCAGCGGCACCGGTCGGGTGGTCATCCAGAGCGGCCGGGTGGTGATGAGCGGCATCAACACGTACACCGGCGGCACCACGATCGCCGCCGGGGCCACGCTTCAGTTGGGAGCCGGTTCGGCCAGCGGGTCGATCCGCCCCAACACCCTGCTCAACCAGGGGGAGCTGGCCCTGAACCGGTCCGACACCGCCACCCAGGGGGTCGACTTCGGCACGATCCAGGGAACCGGGCGGGTCACCGTCGAGGGGGGACGGGCGGTTCTCAACGCCACCAACACCTACACCGGCGGCACGACCATCAACGCCGGCACGCTCGTCGCCGCCCGCAGTTCGACCCTTGGAAGCGGGCTGGTCGTGATGAATGGCGGCAGCCTCACCTCGGGAAACACCGGCGGCAGTGAGCCCACGCTCTCCAACCCGATCCGGATCGCCGGGGCGAGCGAGATCACCGCCGCCCCGGGCACGCTCTTCCGGATCAACGGCAACCTCAGCGGCAGCGGGGCCTTGTCGCTTGCGGGCATTTTCAACGGGGCCGGGCTGCGACTCACCGGCAACAACGCCGGCTTCACCGGCTCCGCGACGGTGACGGGGGCCAACACCAGGCTGGGCGCGACGACATCCGCCAGCGCCGCGGCCGCCTGGATCGTCGATGGCAACCTGCAGACCGACGTGGTGGGCGGCGGCAGCTTTCAATTTGGCTCGCTGGCGGGCAGCGGCACGATCAGCGGCCATGCCGCCAACGCAGCCGCGGCCACCTCGACGCTCGTGATCGGCTCCCTCGGCACGAACACGACCTTCAGCGGCTCGATCCTCGACAACGCCGCCGACACGGTGGCCACCGGGAACAGCGACGGGGCCCGCAACAACCGGCTCGCGGTGACGAAGCTGGGCGGCGGCACCTTGACGCTTGGCGGACCTAACTCCTACACCGGCCCCACGACCGTTCGGAGCGGCACGCTGGAACTGGCACATGCCAACGCCGTGGCCACAACGCTCGTCACGGTCGAGGCCGGCGCGACGCTCGCCGTGGCAGCCGGCACGACGCCAAAATCCCCGGGCGTCACCCTCGCCGGGGGCGGCATCACGGCTGATTCCCTGCTCGTGAGCAGCACGACCGGAATTGCATCGCTCGCGATCAACGCCGGCACGATCGCCGGATCGCCGCTCGTGACGCTCACGTCCGCCGGGCTCATCTCACTGCCGCAGGCCGCTCGCGTGACGGTGGCCATTGGTGGCCTCGCACTGAACCAGGCAGCCGGCGGCGGCAGGCTCGACCTCGGTGCGGGTCAGGTCTCGATTGCGGCGGGCGGCATTTCCGCCTCCGATCTCCGGGCCGATCTCGTCGCCGGCCGGGCATCGGGCGGCTGGAACGGCAGCACAGGCATTGCCTCATCCGCCGCCGCGGCCAGCGGGGGCACGCGAACGGTGGGCTATGTCATGGCGGCCGACGGCTCGGCCCGGGTGTCGTATGCAGCCGCGGGCGACGTCGACCTCGGGGGCGAAGTGAACGTGTTCGATCTCGTGAGCATCAACGGGGCGGGCCGATACGGCTCGGGCCAGTCGGCTGACTGGAGCCAGGGCGATTTCAACTACGACGGTGTCACGAACGTTTTCGACCTGGTCGGAATCAACACCGCCACCGCCTACGGCCAGGGCTCCTATTTGCCGGTAGCCGCCGCGGCCTCGTCGGGCATCCTCTCCGCCGCCGCAGTGCCCGAGCCCTGGGCCACGCTCCCTGGCTGTCTGGCCGCCCTCTGGCTCGCCCGCGCCGTCACCCGCCGGTCGTGATCGGCCGCAGTGGAAGCCGTCTGGCTGCCTGCCGGAGTCAGCGGACGAGCTGTCGAACCACCGGGCGGGGCGATCTGCCCGGCTCCGGGAGCGTCCGCTGGGAGGTGAACCGCAACACGCCCGACGTCGCCTCCCCGCTGCTCTCCGGCGACCGGCTGTATTTCTCCAAGGAAAAGACCGGCCTGCTCACCTGTCTCGACCGCCGGACCGGCGGGCCTCATTTTGAGACGGTTTGGATTCCCTGCGTAGGCCGCACCTACGCCTCGCCGGTGGCAGCCGCTGACCACGTGCATCCCACCGACCGTGGCGGCCGGATCAAGGTCATCGAAGACAGCGATGCCATACGGGTGGTGGCGGAAAACGACGTTGAGGAAGGCGTCGATGCCACGCCCGCTCCGGACGGCGATTCCCTGTTTGTCCAGGGCGAACGGCATCTGTTTCGATTTACGGAGGAGTGATTGGGGAGCGTGCATCGAGAAGCACTCGGTCGTGTTGGAACTGGCTCCAGGGCTTTGGGCAATGAGACCCGTGGCCACAGGCTTGCAGCCTGTGGAAGCCGGGCTCTACTCAACATCGTTCCCGGGCCGAGAGGCGGGCCGAATTCGGGCAGGCTACAAGCCTGCGATGAGCGGATCACCACCATCACGCCTGCGTCGGCGTATGTTCGATCAATCCCTAATGATCCCGACCCCTCAGCAC
>JBJOHE010000369.1:0-4594 GCA_046047895.1 Planctomycetota bacterium
GCCGGCTGCTATGCGGCCGGTGAAGACATCTCGACCAAGCCCAACTGGAGCCGGCAGGGCTTCCTCCCCACCAATGTCGCCTTCCTCGACGATGGCGGATTCCTCCTGGCCGACGGCTACGGCTCCTTCCGGATCCACCGCTACGACAAAGACGCCACCTGGCTCTCATCGTTTGGAGGCGCGGGCAAGGGCGAGGGCCGGTTTCACACGCCGCACGGCATCTGGATCGACCGGCGGCCAGGCCGCGAGCCGCGGATCGTGGTCTGCGATCGGGCCCACCACACGCTCCAGTTCTTCTCCCTCGACGGCACCTACCAGGAAACCCTCACCGGGTTCGGCCTGCCGGCCAACATCGACACCCGGGAGACCTTGATGCTCGTGCCGGAGCTCAAAGCCTGCGTGACGATCCTCGGGCCCGACAACACCCCCGTCGCTCGGCTTGGCCGGGCCGTGGATCGGCTCGAGGAGATCAAGGATCTCCGGAAGCAGCCAGACAAGTGGCTCGACGGGCAGTTCGTGCATCCCCACGACGCATGCTTCACGGCTGAGGGCGACATCATCGTGGCCGAGTGGGTCGAAGGTGGACGGGTGACGAAGCTCCAACGGGTCTGAGGGCGGGTGAACCATCCGTGCCAGAAGTGCGTAGTACCTGCCGTGAGCCCCCGTCATTCAGGCCCATCGTCTGCCCGTTTCCCGCCCACCACTGCGCCACGGAGGTGAGTCATGCCAAAGATCCGTCTCCTGCTCCTCATCGGCATCATGCTGGGTTGTGCCGGGGCGTCCGGTGAGGCCCGAGCCGTGAGCCCCCGCAATCCCTACCGCTCCTTCAATCTTTCCGGAATCAACTACGGCTCGATGCAGTGGGAGCGGGCCCAGCGGCAGGGCAAGCGGGTCTGGCCCTACTACAACACCCCCTCTCGCTCTTATTCCCGCAGCAGCGGCACCGTGGTCGGCGGCACGACCGGCGGTGGCGTGATCATGCAAAACGGCACCTCCCAGCGCCGCTACCGCCGCCGATAGGCCGGCGGGCCCAGGAGCCGCAACTTTTCTGAACCTGGCCGGTTGAAGATGCCGCGGGGTGACGCAGCCCCCGCGTCGCATTCCCTTCCCGGAGATTTCCGCATGTCCCGTCTCGTGTATGCCGCCGCCCTGCTCGCCGCGTCCGCCGTTGCCACCAGGGCCCAGGCCCAGCCCGAGGGGGGGCGGGGGATCGGCGGCATGGTGTCTCGGGCCATGCTCCTGCGGCAGGACGCGGTTCAGACCGAACTCGGCATCACAGCCGATCAGAAGGCGAAGTTTCGCGCCGAGGTCGGCGAACGGCTGAGGGATGCGGCGGCCGTTGCCGGCGGATTCCGCGACCTCTCCCCCGAAGAGCGGCAGCAACGGATGGAGGAACGCCGGGCCCAGATGGCGGAGGAAGACGGCAAGATCGCCGGCATCCTCACCGACGCCCAGAAGGCGCGGCTCGAACAAATCCGGGTGCAGGCCCTCGGCGCGGGAGTGCTCATGGACCCGAAGATCTCGGAAGAACTCGGCATCACCGACGACCAACGGGAAGAGCTTCGTTCGCTCTGGCAGGAGATGCGGGACCAGGGCCGAGCCTCCGGCGACGACGCCGGCAGCCGCCGCGAAGCGATGATGGCCAAGGTCATGGGCATTCTCACGGCCGACCAGAAGTCAAAGCTCGAGGCGCTTCGAGGCCCGGCCTTCGACGTCTCGTCACTCCAACTCCGCGGCCGCCGCCGGGCCGCTGCGAACTGAACCACGGCGGCGGATCACCGCGCACCAGCGAGGCTCGGGGGTCGGCGAACGCTCGCGGAGCATGGGGGCGTATCTTCGCCCGCGACGCGACTTTTGCCGCCCCCGAGCCGGCGCTTCATCAATCGCGTTCGCCCGCGTCAGTTCTTCGCCAGCGAGTCGCGGATCTCACGGAGCAGGAGGATGTCTTCCGGCGGCGCTGCCGGGGGCTCATCGGCCTTCTGGGCATCAAACCGGGCCTTGGCGGTGTTGATGATCTTGATCACCGCGAATAGGGCGACCGCCACGAGCAGGAAGTCGATGACCGACTGGATAAACGGCCCGTAATTGAGAATCGGGTAGTTCTGATAGATCATCTCGGGCTTGCCGTCGGTCATCACCATCGTGCCGTCGGCATTGAGCTTCGGGGCCTCCGTCTTGATCTTGAGGGCGAGGTCGTTGAAGTTCACGCCGTACTTGCTCGTGAGCAGGTTGAGCGGCGGCATGATGATGTTCGCCACCAGGGAACTGATGATCTTGCCGAAGGCAGCTCCGATCACGACACCGACCGCCAGGTCGATGACGTTGCCCCGCATGGCGAACTCGCGAAACTCCTTAACCAAGCCCATCGTGCGTCGCTCCTCAAAGTGACTCTGGCGGCGACCTCCCTGGTCACCGTCGCCGAGCAGGCAGTATGCAGTCCTAGAGGGATTCCTGCCGACCGAGCCGGGGGCAGTTTACCCAAACTACCCAGCCGAGAAAGTCTTCAGGATCATTGCAGCCGGCGCCGATAGCAGGGTCAGCGTCTTCGGAGGATTCTGCGTCCCGTTCCCTGACAGTCCTGCTGCCATGCCACCGAGCCAGCTTGCCACCGGAAGACTCCGGGCAGCCGCGGTATCGGCCGGCATCGCGGCGAGCTTCGTGGTGATCGCGACATGGCCGGGGCTGACCTTCGCGGCCGACCTGCTCCTGCCACCAGCAGCCGATGCCGCCCCCGCAGACTCAGCTCCCGAGGGCATCGCCGTGCCCCTGCCGACAGAGCTGGTGGAGCCCCCGGAGCCGGCTGCCCAGGTCTTCAATGCCTCGGATTTTGAAGCCCTCGTCCAGGCCGAGGTGCAACGGCAACTCGCGCTCTCCCGCCGCGCCGCCTACACACCCGCCACCGACACGACGCCGCCGAAGGGCCTGAAGCTCTACGACGCCCGGCAGACCGGCGGTTTCCCCTTTTCGGCGAACGTGGAGGGGTTCATGCAGGTGCGGTGGTTCGAATTCGCCCGCGGGAGCACGGGCTGGCAGAACGCCGCCGGCCAGTATGCACCGATCAGCAACATCAACTCCTTCAACATCAACCGCTTCATGCTCACGCCCTACGGCTACGTCGTGAACGAGCGGCTGATCTGGTCACTCACGCTGTTTGGCACGACGGACAACGGCAAGAACGATGCGATCGTGCCGCTCGGCGTGGTCGGTTGGAAGTTCACTGACGACCTCTCGATCACGGCCGGCACGACTTTCGTGGCCGGCACGCGGGAGTGGATCATCTCCAACCGCTGGATGCAGGGCGTGGACCGCAGCATGGCCAACACCTTCTTCCGCCCGAGCTACTCGCCGGGCGTGGAGGCCAACGGCACGCTGGCCGACGGCCTCCTCACCTACCGGGCCGGAGTCTGGAACAGCATCCAAGGCGCCACCTCGGGCGTGCTCCGGAAGGGCACCTCCATGGCCTGGGCGGGCAATGTCTGGTGGGAGCCGACGGGCCCCTTCGGCCTCGGCTATTCCGACATGGAGATCCACGACACCCCTGCCTGGCGGCTCGGCTGCAGCGGGCTCACGGCCCGAACGGAAGCGATCGATAATCCGGGCGAAAACCCCGAAGACACGATCGTGCGGCTCTCCGACGGCACTCCGATCGCCGTCACCGGCGCCCTCGGCCCCGGCACGACCGTCAGCGAATTCGACCTCTCCCTCGCCACGGTCGACGCCGGCTGGAAATACCGCGGCATCGCTCTCAACTTTGAGTATTACTTCCGCCTGATCAACAACCTGGCAGGCACGGGCACGTTCGACCGTTCCAGCATCTTCGACCAAGGTGGCCAGGCCTACGTCGCCTGGTGCGTCGTGCCACGACAGTATGAATTCTACGGCCGCTCGAGCGCCGTCACGGGTCCCTACGGCACCGGCCAGGAATACGGCGGCGGCCTCAATTGGTATCTCTTCGACTCCCGCCAAAGCCGCTTCACCTTCGAAGCGCTCCACATCCTTCGCAGCCCGGCAGACAACATCCTCTACCCCTACCGCGCCGGCTACACCGGCACCGCAATCCAGACCCAGCTCTGCCTGATTTTCTGATTTCAGCGCTCAGCGGGCCATCCCTGGCCCCGCTGAGCTTGCCGGGCCTCCGCCCGGCCGGCCGCCTTCCGGGCGGCCGATTGCGTGCGGCCGCTGCGGAGTGGTGGCCCTGTCTGCGCGGATGGTCGTCGAGGCGGGGCTGCCCGGATGGCACGCGGCGCGAGGCTGCGCCTCGCTGCGTGCCTGAGTGGGGGCGGCGCACGCTGCGCGATGCTGCGCCTCGCTGCGTGCCGGAGAGGGGGGAAGGATCTTCGACGATGGCAGGCTTGTGGACCAGTGGGGGCAGGCTTGTAGCCTGCCCAAGTGCGTCCCGTGCTCGCGACATGGCAACTGTCTGCAAAAAACACCCGAATTCCGCAGGCTGCAAGCCTGCGGCCACGGGTCCATCGGTACACCAGCCTCAAGCAAGAGGTTGCCCAGGTCGGGGTCGCCCGTGTCCCGGAGACGGCCTAGAGAACGAGCGAAGCCCGGAGGGCGAAAGCGAAGTTATCTCGGAGTGAGCGGAGGG
>JBJOHE010000370.1:0-3341 GCA_046047895.1 Planctomycetota bacterium
AGCCAGGAGGAACTTCTGCGTGTAGTCCACTATGTGGAAGCCAATCCTGTGCGAGCAGGTCTATGCTCGCGGATCGAGGAATGGCCATACTCTTCGGCAGCGGCTCGAGCTTGACTCTCAAGCGCTCAAAGCCGATGCCCCGCTAGAACCCGCTACGCGAGAGCAGACCAGTGCGGACAGGCTTGGAGGGAGATGAAGCCCCGCCACCAGAGGTCGCCAGAGAGCAGGCCAGTGGGGGCAGGCTTGCAGCCTGCCCAAATCCGGGCCGCACCGGCGACGAAACGCCTTGGTCGAAGCATCCCGTATTCCGCAGGCTGCAAGCCTGCGGCCACGGGTCGTTCAGCCAAAAGCCCTGAAGGGAAACGGCCGCGCGGGAGCAGACCCGTGGGGGCAGGCTTGCAGCCTGCCCAATGCCGGGCCGCACCCAAGACGCGGCGGCCTTCTCCGAAGCAGCCCGTATTCCGCAGGCTGCAAGCCTGCGGCCACGGGTCGTTCAGCCAAAAGCCCTGAAGGGAGACGGCCGCGCGGGAGCAGACCAGTGGGGGCAGGCTTGCAGCCTGCCCAAATCCGGGCCGCCGGCAGGCCGACGGGGCGGGAAACTCGCCTCGCTTGCCTGGAAACCCGGGGTTGAACCGGCGGGGGGGCCTCTCTACTCTCCCGCCCCGATTCCGTCGTTCGCCTGCCGGAAGCCTGCCCGAGGATCTTCGGTCCATGCACTACTTTCTCCGCGCCCTGCGTGAAGCCGCGAAGAGCTGGCCGCTCTTGGCCGCCGCGATGCTTTGTTCCGCCGGTGTGGCCGCCCTCTGGGGGGCCAACATCGCCGCCCTGTTCCCGATCATCGAAGTGACCCTCCGGGGCGAGTCGCTCCAGTCGTGGAACGACGACCGGATCGACGAGGCCCGCACGCGGGCGGAGGCCGGACGGGCCGAACAGGAAGCCCTTGAGGCGGAAATCGCCGCCGGCACCCGCACGGGCAAGGACCTGGCCTGGGCCCGAAACCGGATTCACACCCTCGAACTCAACGTCGCCGGCGACGACGCGATCGTCTATTCCGCCGAGCGGCTCGCGCCCTGGCTCGAGCGATTTTTTCCCACCGATGCCTTCCAGACCGTGCTCGTGGTCGTGGCCTTCGTCGTCGCCAGCACGTTCATAAAACACGTCCTCCTGCTCGGCAGCACGCTGCTCGTCGCCTGGGTGGCGATGAACATCAGCCGCAACATCCGGCTCAAGGTGTTCGACAAGGCGCTCGCGCTCGACCGGGCCCAGTTCATGAAGCACGGCTCGGCCGGATTCATGGCCCAGGTGACCGCCACCTCCGAGATGCTCGCCAACGGGATCACGGCGGTCTATGGCGGGATGGTCACGGAGCCGCTCAAGATCATGGCCTGCCTGGGCTGCGCCCTGTTCGTTTCCTGGCGGCTCACGATCGCCTGCATGATGCTGGCCCCGGTGGTCGGCTTTCTGATGGTCTGGCTCAACCGCCGGATGCGGCGGGTCGCCCAGGGCGTGCTCTCCCGCTCCAAGGGCTATCACCACGTCCTGCTCGAGGCCCTCAACAACGTGCTGACCGTGCAGGCCTACACGATGGAGCCGTTCGAGCGGCAACGGTTCCGCGACTGCACCCGCGACATGATGCGGTTCGGCATGCGAAACGCCTTCTACCACGCCCTGGCCAACCCGATCACGGAAGTGCTCGGCATCGGGATGGTGGCCACCTCGATCGCCGTCGGGGCCTGGCTCGTGATCAACCAGGAGACACAGATCTTCGGAATCACGATGACCGAGCAGCCGATGACGGTGCCCGGGATCATGATCTTCTTCGGCTTCCTGATCGGGGCCAGCGATCCGGTGCGGAAACTCTCCGGCGTAGTCACCGGCCTCAACATGGGCATCGTCGGCGCCCAGGGCATCTACCCGCTGCTCGACACCGAATCAAAACTCGTCGAGGCGGCCGACCCCAAGCGGCTCCCCTCGCCCCACCGCGAGATCCGGCTGGAGAACGTCTCCTTCTCCTACGACGGCATCGACACGGTGCTCCAGAGCGTGAACCTCACGATCCCGTTCGGCGAGCGGGTGGCGATCGTGGGCCCCAATGGCGGCGGCAAGAGCACGCTCGTGAACGTGATCTGCCGGTTCTACGATCCCACCGCTGGCCGCGTGCTGCTCGACGGCGTGCCGCTCACGGAACTGGCCCTCCACGATCTCCGCCGGCGGATCGCGATGGTCACGCAGCAGACCGAGCTCTTCAACGAGTCGATCTACTACAACATCCGCTACGGCCGCTGGGACGCGACCCGCGAGGAGATCGAAGACGCCGCCCGCCGGGCCCATGCCCACGAGTTCATCGCGGAATTCCCCGAGGGCTACCGGACGATGGTCGGCCCCAACGGCTTCCGGCTCTCCGGTGGCCAGCGGCAGCGGATCGCCCTGGCCCGGGCCTTCCTCCGCAACGCCGAGATTCTCGTGCTCGACGAGGCCACCAGCCAGATCGACGTCGAGAGCGAGCGGCTGATCCACGAGGCGCTCGCCCGCTACGTCGAGAACCGGACGGTGATCATGATCACCCACCGGGCCAGCACACTCGCCCTGGCCGACGCGATCGTGGAGGTCGAACACGGCCAGGTCACGAAGCGGCCGGCCGACCGCAGCAAGGCGGCCTAGAACCCCAGATCATCCCGAGCGTTGCGAAAGGATTCCCCCATGCGGCTGTCGATCATTTCCGTGGCTGCCTGCTTCCTCATGGCCGGTTCGGCTCTTGCCCAAACCCAGATGACGGCCGGGATCGAGGAGCTGCAGACGGTGCAGCTCGCCAAGCAGACGCTCGACGAGTTTGGCGGTCTGAAGATCGAATCGATTCCGCCGCGGATGTTCGGCACGGCCGAGGGGATCGCGATCTTCCCCAACATGATCAAGGGGGGCTTCATCCTCGGCGTGAACTACGGCAAGGGCGTGCTGATGGTCCGCCGGCCCGACCGCACCTGGAGCCCGCCGGTGATGTGCACGATGGGCGGAGGCAGCCTCGGCTTCCAGGCCGGCGTGCAGGCGGCCGACATTGTGCTCGTGTTCGCCACTCCGCGGAGTCTGCAAGGGGTGCTCACTGGGCAAAAGGTGACGCTCGGCGCCGATGCCAACGTGGCGCTCGGGCCGATCGGCCGCTCGGCCGATGCCGGCACCGACGCCCGGCTGGGTGCCGAGATCTACTCCTACGCCCGGTCTCGCGGCCTGTTTCTCGGTGTCTCGGTCAACGGTGCGAGCCTCTCGGTCGACAACAATGCGAATTCGATGCTCTACGGCCGGTTCGGTGTGACGCCGAGCGACGTCTTTCAGGATCGAGGCCTCGC
>JBJOHE010000371.1:0-3019 GCA_046047895.1 Planctomycetota bacterium
GTTCGCCGCTTCGGCCGGCCCGTAGCAGCCGAAGCATTCGCGGTCGTGGGCTGGGCAGATCGCCCCGCAGCCGGCCTGGGTCACGGGCCCGAGGCAGGGAACACCGCGGGCCACGGCCACGCAGACGGTGCCGCGAGCCTTGCATTCCACGCACACGCTCTCGCCCGGCACCCGCGGCTTCCGGCCCAAGAGCACCGCCGTGATCAATTCCACGAGCTGGCCCGTGTCGATCGGACAGCCCCGCAGCTCGAAATCGACCGGCACATGATCGGCGATCGCCGTGCTCTTCGCGAGCGAATCCACATAGGGCTTGCTCGCGTAGACGGCCCCGATGAAGTCGTCGAGCCGACCCCAGTTTCGCAGGGCCTGGATTCCACCGGACGTGGCGCAGGCTCCGATCGTCACCAGAAAGCGACACTGCTTCCGCACCTCGCGAATCCGCTCGGCGTCGTGGGGCGTCGAGATCGAGCCCTCGACAAGCCCGATGTCGTAGGGCCCAGGCTCGATCCGCGAGGTGGCCTCGAGAAAGTGCACGATCTCCAGCCGGTCGGCGATCTCGAGCAGCCCCGCAGCGTCGAGCAACTGGAGCTGGCAGCCGTCGCACGACGCAAACTTGAACACGGCGAGCCGGGGCTTGGCGGCGGCGGGCATGACGCGATCCTCCGGCTAGAGATGCGGCACGACGATGTATTTCGCGATCGTGTCGTAGGGAAACACCGGCCCATCCTGGCAGACGAAAGCGGGCCCAAACTGGCAGAGGCCACACTGCCGAACGGCGCAGGCCATATTCCGCTCCAGGGAAACATAGACGTCGGCCGGGGCGATGCCCACGCCGGCGGCGGCCCGTGCGACTGCGGTCATCATCGGGTCGGGGCCGCAGCACAGCACGCCCGCCCGCTCGGGCTCGATCGCCAGCCCGGCAAACAGGGCCGTGACCAGGCCGACGTGTCCCTGCCAGGAGCCGTCGGGCAGATCGACCGTGGGCCGCACATCAAGCCCGGCCGTCTCCCAGGCGGCATATTCGCCGGGATAGAAGAGGTCGGCGGGTGTCTTCGCCCCGTGGAGAATCGTGACGCTGCGATAGCGGTCGCGATGCCGGGCAAACTGGAGGATGGCCGCCCGTTGGGAAGCGAGCCCCAGCCCGCCGCCGACGACCACCACATGCCGGCCTTCGAGTTCGGCCACGGGCCAGGGACGGCCGTAGGGGCCCCGAACGAGCACCTCGTCGCCCACGGCCAGCCGCGCCAGGGCGTCGGTGACGTTGCCCACGGCCCGCACGGTGTGGGCCAGCACGGCCGGCGCGGCGACGTCCGAGGCAATCGAGATCGCCGCCTCGCCGATGCCCGGCAGATACAGCATGTTGAACTGGCCGGCGGCGAATCGGTAAGCGTCGCGGATCGCGGGGTCGCGCAGCTCGAGTTCATAGGTCTGCACCCCCGGCACCTCGGGAGTGATCCGGAGGATCCGAGCCGGGTGCGACCGCCACGGGTCGGCGTCGACCGCCGGCGGGAGGGATGCGGCGGCCGTCATCGCTGCGTCTCCGCAGCATCTACGGCCGGTGCCGCGCGGATCGCGGCCACCTCCTCGGTGATGTCGATCCCCACCGGGCACCAGGTGATGCACCGGCCGCAGCCGGTGCAGCCCGAGGAGCCGAATTGGTCGATCCAGCCGGCGAGCTTGTGGGTGAGCCACTGCCGATAGCGCGCGGCCGTCGAACTTCGGACGCTGTGGCCGTGCATCCGGGCATGGTCGAGCGCGAAGCAGCTCTGCCAGTGACGCTCCCGCGACACATCGTCGCCCGACAGGTCGGCCACCTCCGTCACGCTCGCGCAGAAACAGGTCGGGCAGACGAGCGTGCAGTTGGTGCAGGAGAGGCAGCGGGTGGCCACCTCCTCCCACCGCGGGTGTTCGAGATTGTCGAACAGCAGATCGCGAATGCCGTGGGTGTCGAGGCTCCTCGGCCGCGGCTGGCCCGGCTCGGCTTTCCGCTCGTGCATCCGCGCGGCCAGATCCTCTGGCACCTGCCGAGCCGCTTCGACCTCGTCGGCAGTGCAGGCCGCAAGGCCGTCGATCGCCGCCGCCGCGAGCAGATTGGCCCCCTTGGGCGATCCCACCTCGCAGGCAAACCGGGCCGGGCCGCCCGGGACCGTCCGCTCGGTGAGCGCGAGATCAAAGCCGGCCCCGACGGCCGGCCCGCAGCCCATCGAGTGGCAGAAGCAGGTGGCCACGGCGCGGCGACAGTTCACGGCCACGACGAACAGCCCCTCCCGGCGGGCCGCATACGCCGGATCGACATGCTCCCCTCCCATGAACACCCGATCCTGGATCCGCAGCGCCGCGAGATCGCAGGCTCGCACCCCGATCACGGCCAGCGGCGGCCCCGAATCGGGGGCAGGGTGCTGCGTCCAGGAGCCGTCGGTGCGGGTGAACCGGGCGATCGTCTCCCGGGGCGGAAACAGGAAGTTCTTGAGCGAATGCGGTCCGACGACATGGTCGAAAACCCCGGCCGCCGGGTCATGTCGCAACCGGTAGGAGCCGCCATCCTGCTCATCGAGCCAGCCCAGCGGCAGGTCACCCGCCCGGGCCAGGTCGCGGTACACCACGGCCCCGTCGGCCACCTGCGGTCCGACGACCCGATATCCAGCCGCCCCGAGCGTGGCGATCAGGGCATCGAGACCGCCGCCGTCGAGCCACCACCACGACCCGGGGCTGATCTCACGCTCGTTCACCGGCGCCTCGCTTTTCGGAAACAAACCCCTTCAGGCGGGCTTCCTGTGCCCACGGACTTCCCACGGGCACACGCTGGATCACCGAGGGGCCGTATTGTACTGGGTTCCAGACGAGCCCGACCGGCCAACCCAGCGGCTGAGGGCAGCCCGACTCCGAGAAGCACGGCACCACGCAGAGGCTCCCCCGCAGCGCCCGCTCACGAAATCCTGACACGCGGCCAGTATGAGAATCCTGTTCAGTTCGCTCACGCCAGCCCCCCTCGGAGTCCACCATGCCCTCCAGCCTCGCC
>JBJOHE010000372.1:0-4495 GCA_046047895.1 Planctomycetota bacterium
TCAGCGAAACTCCACAATATGCCGATCTCGCCGTCACGAAGCAGGTGAGTGACGCTACGCCCAACGTCGGCGACATCATCACTTACACGATCACGGTCACCAACAATGGCAAGGACACCGCGACAAACGTCAACATTGTCGACACGATTCACGCGCTCACGGGCCTGCGGATCACCGGCACTCCACAGGCCAGCCTCGGCACGTTTGACCCGGCCACCGGCAACTGGGCAATCGGCGCGCTCAATGTCAGCGGGGTAGCGACGCTGTTGATTCAGGCCGAAGTGCTGCCTCCCGCATCTGGTAATCCGTTGCCGCAGACGAACACGGCTCGGGTCAGCACGACGCCGACGGGCAAGCCAGACCAGTACGATCCCGATCCAAACAACAATTCCGCGACCGCCACCGAGACGCCGCAGTACGCCGACCTGAAGGTGACGAAGACCGTCAGCAACCCGGCGCCCAACGTGGGCGATAACGTCACGTTTACGATCGTCGTCGAAAACCTGGGAGCCAACCAAGCGACAAATGTTTTGATCGAAGACACCCTGCCGCCCGGCCTGACGTACGTCTCCACGTCGTTGCAGGCCTACAACCCCGGCACCGGCGTCTGGACGGTGGGCACGGTTGACGTCGGGCCGGCCAATGCCCAGACGCTGTCGATCATTGCTACGGTGGCTGCGTCGGGGAGCTTCACCAACGAAGCGGAGGTGAGCACGACCTCTCCGCCGGATCAGTTCGATCCTGATCTGACGAATAACAAGGGCTCGGCCACTGTCACGACCCGCGAGGCCGACCTCGTAGTGACCAAGACGGTGAGCAACGCCACGCCCAACGTCGGCGATCTGATCACCTTTACCGTGACGGTCCGGAACGATGGCCCGGACACCGCCAACAACGTTGAGATCACCGACAGTTTTCCGGCGGCCGGCCTGCAGCTGGTCTCGGGCGTCCCCAGCAACGGGGCATTTGATGCTGGCACCGGTGTCTGGACTGTTGGCACGATTGACGTCGGCGCCACCAATGAGCAGATACTCACGATCACGGCCCGTGTGCTCGCCCCGGCGGTTGACACCATTCCTCCTACGCAGACCAACGTCGCCCAAGTGACCAAGGTTGACGAGCACGACCCCAATCCGCTGAATAACCGCGGCCAGGTGAGTGAAACGCCACAGTATGCGGATCTCGCCGTCACGAAGGTGACCAGCAACACCCAGCCGAATGTCGGGGACATCTTCACCTACACCGTGACGCTGCAGAATCTTGGCACAGCCACGGCGACGAATGTCGAAGTCACTGAACTGTTTCCCAACAACATCTCCGTGGTCTCGATTACTCGATCGGACACCCATACCACGACCAGATTCAATCAGACGGCGACCGGTGGCATGTGGTCGGTTCCCACGATCGCCTCTGGAAACTCCGAGGTGCTGGTCATCGTGGCACAGGCCACGAATGCCAGCGTCGCCTACAACACGGTCACCATCACGCACAGCGATGTCTGGGACCCGAAAACGAGCAACAACCAAGCTCGGACGCCGACCGATCCGCAACAGGCTGATCTCTATCTCACAAAGACAGTCGACAACGCTCGGCCTGAGGTAAACGATCAGGTCACCTTTACCCTGACGCTGGAAAACCTCGGCCCCACGGCTGCCCAAAGTGTGCAAGTTGTCGACCAACTGCCAGCGGGGTTGCAATTCGTTTCAGCCAACCCGCCGGGCAATTACAACGCCAGCACCGGCGTCTGGACTATTGGCACACTGGCTGCCAGCGCAACGGAAACTCTCGATATCACGGCGCGGGTGCTGGAGCCCGTCGGCGGGGCCGGTCCTGTGTCGGCTTCGACCAACACTGGGACCGCCACCTCGACCACGGTCGATCCCAATCCGGGCAACAACACCGATTCGGCGACGGTGTCTCCGCTGCAGGCCGACCTTGCCGTTGTGAAAACGGCCAGCAATCTGAGGCCACAGATCGGAACGACATTCCAGTACACGATCGAGGTCTCAAACCTTGGTGCTGACACAGCGTCGAATGCGCAGGTCACCGATCAACTGCCCGCTGGGGTCACATACGTTTCTGAGCAGATCATTGGTGCACCGGCCGGCTCGAACTACGATCCGGCAACTGGCGTTTGGACCATTGGCACCGTTACCACGGCTGACCGACCCAGGCTGGTCATCACCGTCCGCGTGAATACAGGCAACAGCGGCGGCGTTGTGCGGAATCAAGCAGTTGTCTCATCTGGCACCTGGGATCCTGATCGCTCTAACAACACGTCGATCATCGACGTCGATGTGCCGCCGCGTGGGGTGATCGTGGGCACCGATATCGGCTGTGAGACCGGCCCGTTTGTCCGCGTGATCGACCCCGACACCGGGGCCGATGTGATCACGCCGTTCTTCGCCTACGAGCCGAGCTTCCGCGGTGGTGTGCGGGTCTATGGAGCCGACGTCACCGGCGACGGCGTGCCCGAGATCATCACCGCTCCCGGCCCCGGTCGGCCCGGCGAGGTGAAGGTGTTTAGCGAGACAGGTGCGCCCCTCCCTCAGTACAGCTTCTTCCCGTTTGGCCCGGGCTATGACGGTGGCATCGAGATCGCCGCCGGCTCGATCACCTCGGCCGGTGCGATCCAGATCGTGGCCGGTCAGGGCCGCGGCGGCACGGTGAGCGTGTTTGACGTGACGCCCGGCGCCGCGACCCCGGTGGCCGGCGTGCCTACGCGGCAGGTGCAGCCCTTCGGGCCGGCCTTCCGCGGCGGCGTGAGCGTGGCGACGGCCGACATCGGCACGTTCAACGGCACGACGCTCACGTCGAACGCGCCCGACGGCATCGATGAACTCGTGTTCGGCAGCGGCCCAGGCATGCAGGCGACCGTGAACGTCTACAACGGCGTACCCACTTCACCGGCCCTCTTGAACACATTCAACCCGATTTCCACCGGCTACAACCGCGGCATCTCGGTCTCCGTGCTCCCTTCGAGCACGCGGGGCAACGCCGACAAGATCATGGTGGCGGCCGGGACGGCAGGCAACGGACTCGTGGAGACCTACAGCGGCCTCTCGAAGACCCGCGAGGCGGCGTTCCAGGCCTTTGGCGGCGGCCGGGCGGCCGTCTTTGCGGCGGCGATCGACGACTCCGAAATCTTCAGCGTGCAGGGCGTCGGCGGCTCGATCGACGGCGTTTCGAAAAACACGTCGCCATCGGGGGGTACTTCGGGCATCCTGCCGCAATCGACCGTCGCCTACCCGCCGCTCCGCGTCGGCATCCTGCGGCCGTAAACGGCAACCGGGGCCGGTGGCGCCCAGCCGGCTACCAGCGGTATTCGGTGCCGAGATTGGCACCCTGCAGGAAGAGAACGCCGTTGTCATTGATCCCGGTGCCGGAGCCGGCCACCGTATTGAAATCCCACTGGGCGGGGGCGAGGGCGGCCCCGGTGAGCCAATAGAAGTTGTAGCCGGCCCGGAGGCCCCAGTGGTTGGTGATCCGATAGATGAGCGTGCCATTCAGGCTCCCGATAAAGCCCACGCCGCCCGTGCGGGCCGAGACGGCGTCTCGCTCCACGCCAGAGATCGTGCCCACGATCGGATCGGCCGACTGATAGGCGCTCGTGCCGCAGAGGGCCGTTTTCCACCAGCCCTCCACTGCCCACTTCCGCCACTCGCGGCGGCCCCGCATGCCGATCTGGCCGCCGAAGTAGTTGGTGCTCGTGCGGACGGTGTAATTGGCCGGTTCGGGAGGCGTGCAGCAGAGCACGTTGAGGTTGGCCGTTTCGTCGAGCCCCGCCCAGATGAAACCGGCCAGCCAGTTGATGCAGTGGCAGTTACGCTTGCAGCGGGTGAGGCCGCACCAATCGGGGCCACATTCCTGGCAGCAGTCGTAGCGAAAAACATTCGCCTCGGCGATGTTGAGCGTCGACCAATACGTCGCCCGCACCTCCTCGGCATCGTTGAAGTTGTTGACGGCCAGCCCGAGGGGCGGCGGCAGTTCGAGATTGTCGGGGCCGGTCACCCTCGCCTCGCCAAACATGCCGTAGATGCCGGTGTAGCCGACCTCCCAGCCGTAGCGATCGGTGAGAAGCGAGCCGTAAAACAGACGCACCCCCGTCGCCATCCGTGGCTGGAGGTCCTGCGTGGTCATGACGGGCAGGCCGGTGTCGGCATCAAAGACCAGCGGCCGGTCACCGATCTGGTTGTTGCGCTGCAGGAAGAGAACGTCGAAGATCGCGTAGTGGGTCCAGCCCGGGCAGCAGCAGCACTGCCGCAACTGCTGCATGCAGGCGTCATCGGTGAGCGAGGCCGCATCGAACGGGTCGGCCCCGAGCGTCTCCTCGGGGATCGCGGGCACTCCATCATAAGAAGCGATCGCCACCGAATCCGCGGGCGCTGCCCGGAGCAGTACATCAAAGGATTCGGCCTGTGTCGCGGCAGGGAATGCCACGGCGCCGATCAGGACGCTCCAGACCGCGGCGACTGTCGCCCGGTGCAATGCCACG